>JAAZHF010000001.1 GCA_012510865.1 Gammaproteobacteria bacterium | reverse complement strand
CGCCTGCACGTCGCCGGCATCGAGCAGCCGCCGGTCGGCGAACGCCACCGGATAGCGCGGCGCCGGGCGCGGTTCCGGAACTCCCGCATCCACCGGGAGGCCGGCCGCGCGCCAGGCCTCGAAGCCGCCGTCGAGCACCGCCACCCGACGGTGCCCGGCCATCCGCAGCAGGCACCAGGCGCGTGCGGCGAAGGCGCCGTCTGCGGCGTCGTAGGCCACCACCTGGTGCGCGGGCGTGACCCCGAGCGCACCGAGCGTGGCGCCGAAGGCATCGGCATCTGGCCAGGGATGGCGCCCGGCGCCGGGGAAATGCGGACCCGACAGGTCGCGCTCGAGGTCGACGTGCCTCGCGCCCGGCACGTGGCCCTGGCGCCACGCGGCTTCGCCCGCCGCAGGGTCGGAGAGCGTGGAACGAGCGTCGAGCACGACCAGCAGCGGGTCGTCCAGCCGCCCGGCGAGTCCGGCCGGCGACACCAGGGTGGTCCAATCCGGGGAACGGTTCACGGCAGTCCTCCCGCGGCCAGGAGCCGCTCGCGCAGGTTGTAGAGGATCGACGCGGTCGCGCCCCAGACGCGCTGGCCGGGGGCGGCGGCGTGGCGATGGTATTCCAGCACTTCGCGCTCGCGGCCGCCGTAGCGGATCGCGATGCGGGCGAGGTTCTCCGGGGCCATCAGCCAGACCAGGGGCAGGCTGAAGACGTCGGCGACCTCGCCCCGGCGGGGCCGCGGTTCGAAGCCTTCCGGGACGCGTGCCACGACCGGCAGGATGCGGAAGCCGGACACGGTGGCCAGGGGATCGAGGTACCCCAGCACGCGTGCATCGCTGCGGCGCAGCCCGATTTCCTCCTCGGCCTCGCGCAGGGCGGCCGCCAGCGGCCCGGAGTCACCGGGGTCCACGCGCCCGCCCGGGAAGCTCACCTGCCCGCCGTGGTGTCGCAGCGCGTCGTCCCGGCGGGTGAGGATCACCCGCGTCTCGCGCTCGCCGACGAGGGGAACCAGTACCGCGGCGTCGGCCAGCGATGCTCTGGGCGGCAGCAGGTCCCGCAGCTCGTCCAGGTTCCAGGCCGGCCCGACCGGGACCGCGCCGGGGGGATCCAGCGCGGCCTGCAGCGCGGCGTCGGCCGGCATCGGGGCCATCAGCCGCGGCCGCCCACGCGCGCGGGGAGCACCGCGTCCATCAGGTGCGCCCGCTCCGCGTCGTCCATCGCAAGCCAGCCGGCGATCTCGTCGCCGGTGCGCAGGCAGCCGTCGCACAGGCCCTCGTCGTTGATGGTGCACACGCCGATGCAGGGACTCTGCACGGCGCGGAACTCGGTGCTCATGGCGGATCCTGCGGTTCCTGTCCCCTGAAACGCGAACGCGCCGGCACGTGGCCGGCGCGTCCTTCGATCATGTGCGCGGCCAGCGCCGCGCTGGTGCGGGGGCGCCGGCGGCGCCCCGCGGTCACTTGACGCTGACCAGCTTGACGTCGAACACCACCGCCTGGTTGGCCATGCGGCCGGCGCGGATGTCCGTGCCATAGGCCTTGTCGCCCGGAAGCACGACTTCCCAGCGCGACCCGGCGGGCATCTGCAGCAGCGCCTCGCGCAGGCCCTCGAGCGGCACCTGGGCGACCTTGAGCTCGATCGGGCGCGGCGTCTGGCCTTCGGGCACCTGGTTGGTGTCGATCAGCACGGTGCCGTCCGGAAGCGAGCCCTTGTAGGTCAGCGCGACGTCGCTGTTGACCGTCGGCTTGGCGCCGCTGCCGGTCTCGATCACGCGGTACTGGACGCCGCTGGGCAGCGTGCGCACGCCCGACTTGGCCTTGTTCTGGGCAAGGGATCTGTCGCTCGATGCCTAGTTGGCGTCGGAGATGCGCTTGAACTCGGCCTCCATCTTGGCCTGCTGGCGCTTCTGCATGTTCTCGACCGCGGTGCGCAGCTGGTCGACCGGGACCGCCGGCTCCTTCTTGCCGTAGGCGTCCTGGAGCGCCTTGACGACGGTATTGATGTCGACCGCCTCACCGCGCTCGGTCAGCTCGGCGAGCTCGGCACCGGTGTTGTAGCCGATGGCGTAGCTGAGCTTCCCCTTCTCGGAGGTGGTGTCCTGGGCGGCGGCCGTACCGGCGACCAGTGTGGTGGCCGCGAGGGCGGCGGCGAGCAGGCGCAACTTCATTCGTGGGACTCTCCGGGATGACCGTTGGTTGGGTCCTAGACACGGCGGGGCGGTCTGGCCGCCCCGTCTGGACACGCTAGGATACTGGCCCCAGTGCTTAACCGCCACTGACACCGCAAGCTCCGACCCCGCCGGGCAGGGGAAGTTCCCCGCCCGGCCCGTACACGGGACCTCCCTGCCTCCATGACCGACCTGATCCTGGCCAGCGACCGCGACGCGGTCCGCATCCTCACCGTCAACCGCCCCGACAAGCTGAATGCACTCGACGGCGCGACCCTGCAGGCGCTCCACGCCGCGTTCGACGCCGCCGCCGACGACGACGCGGTCCGCGCGGTGGTGCTGACCGGCGCCGGCGGGAAAGCCTTCGTCGCCGGCGCCGACATCGCGCGCATGTCCACGCTGAGCGCGGTCGAGGCCCGCGACTTCTCGCTGCTCGGCCAGCGCCTGATGCGCCGCATGGAGCGCATGCCCAAGCCGGTGGTCGCGATGGTCAACGGATATGCACTGGGCGGCGGCCTCGAACTGGCGATGGCCTGCCACCTGCGTATCGCCGCCGACTCCGCCCGGCTGGGCCTGCCCGAGGTGACCCTCGGCCTGCTGCCCGGATTCGGCGGCACCCAGCGGCTCCTGCGCCTGGTCGGCCGCGCCGCGGCGCTGGAACTGACGCTCACCGGCGCCCCGGTGGACGCGGCGCGCGCCCGCGACCTTGGCCTGGTCAACCGGGTGGTTCCCGCCGCCGACCTCGAGGCGGCGACCATGGAACTCGCGGCGGCGCTGGCGGCCAACGCGCCGCTGGCGATGCGCGCCATCCTCGACGCCATCCACGTGGGCGGCGAATGCGGAATCGACGACGGGCTCGAGTACGAGAGCGCGCAATTCGGCCTGGTGTTCTCGACCGACGACGCGCGCGAGGGCATGGCCGCCTTCCTTGGACGGCGCAAGCCGGCCTTCAACAACCGCTGAGCGCGATGGCGGCAGTGAACGGTCCTTCCGACGGCAACCAGGCCGCGCCCGACGCGACGGCCGCGCGCCGCATCCTGGCCCTGCTCCGCGACGACGACGTGGACGCCGCGATCGATGCCGGGCTCGCGGCATTCAGGCCGCTGGATGGGCTGGACGCGGCCGACAACGCCGCCCTGGCGGCGGCCCGCGACCGCCTGCTCGCCGCCTGGGCCGCGCGCGAGCGCTTCCGCGCCCGCTCCCTGCGGCTCGATCGCATCGCGGGCGAACGCAAGCGCGCACGCACGACTCCAGCGGCGGCAGCGAAGCGCCCCGCCCCCGGAGACGACGCCGCGGCGGCCGCGACGCCCCCGCCCCTGCCGCCGGCCGCGGCGGCCGCGCTCGCCCGTGCGCGGGCGCGCGCCGCGGGCCGCAAGCCTTGAGCGCCCGGCGGGAGCGCCGCGGCCGGGTGATGCCCACGGCCCACGTGCGCGACATGTTTGAACGCTTCCGGGAGCTCGACCCGAAGCCGGCCACCGAGCTCGAATACTCGACGCCCTACGAACTCCTGGTGGCGGTGACGCTGTCGGCGCAGGCGACCGACGTCGGAGTGAACAAGGCGACGCGGCGCCTGTTCCCCGTCGCGAACACGCCCGCGGCGATCGCGGCGCTGGGCGAGGAAGGGCTGAAGCGCTACATCAACACCATCGGCCTGTACAACGCCAAGGCGGCCAACGTGGTGGCGATGGCCAGACTCCTGCTGGAGCGCCACGGAGGCGAGGTCCCGCGCACGCGCGAGGAGCTCGAGGCCCTGCCCGGCGTCGGCCGCAAGACCGCCAACGTGGTGCTCAACACCGCCTTCGGACAGCCGACCATGGCCGTGGACACGCACATCTTCCGCGTCTCCAACCGCACCGGGCTGGCCTATGGCAAGGACGTGCGCGCGGTCGAGGACCGGCTGCTCAAGCGGGTGCCGGCGGAGTTCCTGCACGCCGCCCACCACTGGCTGATCCTGCCCGGCCGCTACGTGTGCAAGGCACGGCGGCCCGAGTGCGGACACTGCGTGATCCGCGACCTCTGCACCTATCCGGACAAGACATCGGCCGAGGCCGCCTGAGCCGCGGCTGTCATCGCGCCGTCATCGACCACGCGCAGGCTGGCGGCACCGGGGCTGGAACGCAGCGTCCGCGACGCATCCTCGCAGGGCCGCGACATGCCCCGACGCTAGAATCCCGCCTCCTCCGCCGACCCGTGGCCACTGCATGAACTCCCTGATCCGTCCCCTCGTCCTCGCCTCCGGCCTTGCCGGCGCCTGCGTGTTTCCCGCCCAGGCCGAGGTTCCGCTGGGCACGGTGGCCGGCTCCGAGGTCGGATTCGAGGGCATGTTCCAGGTCGACGGCTACTGGTTCGACAACGACCTCGCCGACCTCGACGGGCGGCCCGACGGCCGCGACCGCGCCACCGGCATCCGCCGCTTCGAACTGGCGCTGAAGGGCAGCGGCCCGGGTGGCTTCGCCTGGGTGGTCGGCTACGACATCGAGGGCGAGAACTACCTCGACAACAACGTCTCCTGGAGCTTCGGCGGCGACGGCGGGCCGAAGCACACCCTGCTGTTCGGCCAGTCCAAGCAGCCCAACAGCCTCGAGGAACTGTCCTCCTCGCGGAACAACGACTTCATCGCCAAGGCCGCCGCCACCGGCGTCTTCGCCACCGGCCGCCGCCTGGGCGCGTCCTGGACCTACGATGCCGGCGCCCACGGCGCCACGCTGGGCTGGTTCGGCCGCAACCTGGACGACGACGCCGGCGGCGCCGGCTACGGCGCCCGCGCCTGGTGGGCGCCGCTGCGCTCCGGGGACCGGGTGCTGCACCTTGGCCTGAGCCACGTCGACCGCGACACCGACGGCGACCTTCTGCGCCAGCGCGCGCGCCCCAACGCCGACATGGCCGCCGTGCGCCTGGTCGACAGCGGCGCCCTGGCCGACGTCGACCGGGTCGCCACGACCGGCCTCGAGGCGATGTGGATCGCCGGTCCGCTGAAGCTGCAGGGCGAGTACTTCCTGTCGCGCGCCGACCGCATCGCGAGCGGCGACTACGACGCCCAGGGCGGCTATGCCAGCGCGCTGTGGACGCCGAACGGCGCCACCTGGGGCTACCGCGGCGGCCTGCCGCGCACCACGGTGGAAGGCGGCGGCCTGTGGCAGTTCGGCCTGCGCTACGACCAGCTCGACCTCGACGACGGCCCCGTGCGCGGCGGCCGCATGGAGGCCTGGACGGTCGGCGTGAACTGGTACTGGCGCGACAACGCCAAGCTGATGCTCAACTACGTCGACGTCGCCAGCCGCCGCACCGACCCCGCCACGGGCGTGGCGGTGCACGACGACCCGTCGATCGTGGAGGCGCGCGTACAGCTGCACTGGTAGCCGCGTCACCGCGTCGTCACACGGCCGCAACCGGCGGGACACCGCGGGGCTCCAGACTTCGGTCAAACGGAGTCCCGCATGCGCTACGCGATCGTCACCGAAACCTGGCCGCCGGAAGTCAACGGCGTCGCGCTCACCGTGCAGGAGCTGGAGCGCGGGCTCCGCGCCCGCGGCCACGACGTCGCGCTGGTACGCCCGCGCCGGCACCGCGGCGAACAGCCCGGCGACGGCGTCGTGCGCACCGCCGGGGCGAGCCTGCCGCTGTACGCCGGCCTGCGCTTCGGCCTCCCCTGCGCCGGACGGCTGCGCCGCCTCTGGCGACGGCAGCGGCCCGACGCGATCTACATCGCCACCGAGGGTCCGCTGGGCTGGTCGGCGATGCGCGCGGCGAAGTCGCTGGGCATCCCGGTCGCGTCCGGCTTCCACACGCGCTTCGACCACTACATGCGCGACTACGGCCTCGCCTGGATGCAGCCGCTGGCGCTGGCCTGGATGCGCCGCTTCCACAACCGCGCCGCGGCCACCCTGGTGCCGACCCGCGAGCTGGCCGCCGAACTCGCGCGGCTCGGCTTCCGCCGCCCCGTGCACCTGCCGCGGGCGGTCGATACCCGGCGCTTCGATCCCGCGCACCGCGACCCGGAGCTGCGTGCCCGCTGGGGCGTGGGCCCGGATGGGCTCGCAGTGGCCTATATCGGCCGGGTGGCCCCGGAAAAGAACCTGGACCTGGCGGTGCGTGCCTTCCGCGCGCTGCAGG
The DNA here is from genome assembly GCA_012510865.1 of Gammaproteobacteria bacterium. GTDB lineage: Bacteria > Pseudomonadota > Gammaproteobacteria > Xanthomonadales > Xanthomonadaceae > Luteimonas. The sequence continues at coordinate 2,815 of JAAZHF010000001.1, read as the reverse complement.
TGCTGCGCCCCGACGCGCGCTTCATCTGGGTCGGCGACGGCCCGGCGCTCGCGTCGATCCGCGCCGCCAACCCCGACTTCATCTACTGCGGCACGCGCCGCGGCGACGACCTCGCGCGGCACTTCGCAAGCGTCGACCTGTTCCTGTTCCCGAGCCTGTCCGAAACCTTCGGCAACGTCACCATCGAGGCGATGTCCAGCGGCGTCGCCACGGTCGCCTACCGCTACGGCGCCGCGGCCGAGCACCTGAAGCACGGCGCCCACGGCGCCGCCGTCGCCCGGCACGACGAAGCCGGCTTCATCGACGCTGCCTGCCGTCTCTCTCTAGAGGACGCCTCGCGGCGCTGGATGGGCGCCAACGCCCGCCTGGCCGTGCAGCCGCTGCGGCCGGCCCAGGTCGCGGCCGACTTCGACGCCGTGCTCGAGGGGATCGCCCGCCGCGGGAACCATGCCGATGTCCATCCTGCGCTCGCCTGAACGCCATCGCGGCCCGGACCGCTTCCTGTGCCTGCGCACCAACGGCTGGTGCGCGCGCGGCGGCGTGCTGCGGCTGTTCGCCGCCGTCAGCCGCGCCGGCGACGGCGTGGCCTGGTACACGCTGATGGCCGCGCTGGTGCTGCTGGACGGCTTCGACGGGCTGCGCGCCTCCGCGCACATGGCCGCCACCGGCGCGGTCGCGCTGCTGCTGTACACCGCGCTGAAGCGCTGGACGCGGCGACCGCGGCCCTTCGCCGCCGACGTCCGCATCCGCGCCTGGATCGCGCCGCTGGACGAGTTCAGCTTCCCCTCGGGCCACACCCTGCACGCGGTCTCGTTCACCATCGTCGCCCTGGCGTACTACCCCTCGCTGACCTGGCTGCTGATGCCATTCACCGCGCTGGTGGCGCTGTCGTGCGTGGTGCTCGGCCTGCACTGGCCCAGCGACGTGCTCGCCGCCACCGTGATCGGCGCGATCCTCGGTGGCGGCACGCTGTGGCTGGGCACGCACGTCCCCGGGCTGACCTGACGGGCGGCGCGAGCAGCGCGCCGCCGGCGGCAGCGCCGCACCCGCGCGGTACCAGTCGATCCGCCGGGTCAGCACCATGATCGCGGCAAGCACCAGGAACAGCAGGCCGGCGCCCATCACGAGCGCATTGTCTTCGGACACCAGCAGGCCGTAGAGCGCGGCGTACAGCGTCGCCAGCATCGCCGAGAATCCGGCGCCGCGGGCCGCGCCGCCCAGCACCGCCGACAGGTAGAAGCCGATCAGCCCGATGCACGCGACGGCGGCGACCAGGTAGGCCAGGCCGAACGCGACGTGCTCGCCCAGGCTGACCAGCAGCAGGAAGAAGATCGCGATCGCCAGCCCGACCAGGGCGTACTGGATCGGATGGATCGGCCGCTGCCGGATCAGTTCGAACATGAAGAACGCGACGAAGGTCAGCAGCACGAACAGCAGGCCGTACTTGGCCGCTCGCTCGGCCTGCAAATAGGCGTCCACCGGGTCGACCAGGGTCACGCCGGCGGCGTCGGGGTCGGGCGCCCATCCAGGACGGGGATCGTGGCTGCGCGCCAGCGATGCGTTCCGGAGGTGGTTGCGCTGCGCATCGGTGGACAGCGAGGCGACCTTCCACTGCGCGCTGAAGCCGGCCGCGTCCAGGTCGTGCACCGGCGACAGGCCCTCGAAGCGCGGGTGCGGCCAGGCCGAGCGCAGGCGCAGGTCGTTGTCGCGCGCCAGCGGCACCATCGCGAACGACTCGGTGCCGCGCAGCTGCAGGTCGATCCGGCTGTCGAAGGCCAGGCGCGCGCCGGCCGCGGGCGCCTCCAGCCGCGCGTGCACGCCGGGGCCGTCCGCATGGCCGATGCCCTGGGCGAGCTCGAGCGCGCGCCCACCGGCCTGCATCCGCGGCAGCTCGCGCAGCCCGCGCACGTCGGCGATCCCGAACGCCAGCCAGGGTTCGCCGATGCTCCGCTGCGCGTCCGCCGGCGCGTCGTCGGGGATCCGCGCGTCGAAGCGCGCCTGCACCGTGCCCTGCCACTCGTAGACCCGGACCTCGTGCAGTCCGCGCCGGCGGGTCCCGGGCACCATCCCGCCGTCCACCACCAGGGTCTCGGGGAAGAAGGTCCAGTGCCGCGTCGGCCGGCGCACCGTGGTGCGCATCGTCCCGGCGCCGTCGTCCACCTGCTCGCGCACGTTCTCGGTGTACGGCACCACCAGCACCGGACCCGACACGGACTGCCGCCCGCCGTAGCTGGCGGCGACGTCGGCCACCACCTCCGCGCGCCGCTGCTGCCGCTCCTGGATCACGCCGCGCACCATCGCCAGCGGCACCAGGATCGCGATCGTCATCGCCGCCACCATCAGCATCTTCACCCACAGGCGCATGCCCGTTCCTCCCGTTGGAAAACCGCGGGCAGGATCCGTCCCCCGGGTGTGCGCACCGGGGCGCGACGGTGAGGCGGGCGTGAAGCGGTGCGCCGCCGGGCGACGGCGTCACCGGCCGGGGCCGGCTCAGGCCGCGGGCAGCCCGATCCCGGCCACGGCGCCGCCCCCGTCGCGGTTGCGCAGCCAGGCGCGACCGCCGTGCAGCTGCGCCACCTCGGCCACGAAGGTCAGGCCGATGCCGCTGCTGCGGCCGCCGCCGCCCGGACGCGGCAGCGAGTAGAAGCGCTCGAAGACCTGGTCCAGCGCGTAGTCCGGGATCCCCGCGCCGTCGTCGACGACCTCGAGTACGACCCCGTCGCCGAGCGCGCGCAGCGCCATGGCCACGGTGCCGCGGGGGGGGGAGTGGGCGATGGCGTTGTCGACCAGGTTCTCCAGCGCCTGCCGCAGCAGG
>JAAZHF010000237.1 GCA_012510865.1 Gammaproteobacteria bacterium | reverse complement strand
CTGCACGGCTGGAACCCGCGCGACTACGCGGAAGGGAACTACCGCCGCGTCGACGACCGGCCCTTCGGCGGCGGGCCGGGGATGGTGATGCTGGTCGATCCGCTGCGCGCCGCGATCCGGGCCGCACGCGCGGCCGGCCCCGGGCCGGCCCACGTGGTCTACATGAGCCCGCAGGGGCGACCGCTGCGCCAGGCGAGGGTGCGCGAGCTGGCGGCGCTGCCACGGCTGGTGCTGCTCTGCGGCCGGTACGAGGGCGTGGACGAGCGCCTGCTGGCCGCCGAGGTCGACGAGGAACTGTCGATCGGCGACTACGTGCTGTCCGGCGGCGAGCTCGCCGCGGCGGTGGTGGTGGATGCCGTCGCGCGCCTGCTGCCGGGCGCGCTCAACGACGCCGGGTCGGCGGACCAGGACAGCTTCGAGGCCCCGCCCGACGGGGCGGAGGGGCCGCTGCTCCTCGACTGCCCGCACTACTCGCGCCCGGTCGACCACGAGCTGGGGACGGTCCCGCCGGTGCTCCTGTCGGGCAACCACGCCGGGATCGCCCGCTGGCGGCGCCAGCAGGCGCTCGGCAGGACCTGGACCCGGCGCCCCGACCTGCTCGACCTCGCGGCGCTGTCGGCCGCGGACCGGGCGCTGCTCGACGCCTGTCTGGCGGACGAGGGGCTGCCGCCGGCCGGCTGAGGGCGGGGGCTGGCCCCGACGGCAGGAACCACGTTACAATGCGCGGCTAGCTGTCACCACGCCAAGACGCGGGTCCACGTGCACTCGCGCTACAACAGCCCACAGGGCACTACCAACAGGCACCCACCACCATGAACAAGCCCTCGATCAACACCCTGCTGCAGGACTTCGAGTCCGCGCAGGTCCAGCGCCAGCTCCCGGCCTTCGGCCCCGGCGACACCGTCGTCGTCAACGTCAAGGTGAAGGAAGGCAACCGCGAGCGCGTCCAGGCCTACGAGGGCGTGGTCATCGCGAAGAAGAACGCCGGCCTCAACTCCTCGTTCACCGTGCGCAAGATCTCCCACGGCTACGGCGTGGAGCGCGTGTTCCAGAGCCACAGCGCCGCCATCGACTCGGTCGAGGTCACGCGCCGCGGCGCCGTGCGCGCCGGCAAGCTGTACTACCTGCGCGGCCTCGAGGGCCGCAAGGCGCGCATCAAGGAAGATCTCGCCGGCAATGCCAAGGCCCGCGCCAAGGCCGCTGCCGCCGCCGAAGCCGCGTCGGGCGCGGCCGAGTAACCGCGCGGACCATCGCGCCACCGGACGGCCGCCGCGGGGCGGCCGTTCGCGTTCGAGGGCTGGAATCCACGCATGTCGCAGCGAATGGACCCATCCGGGACGCTTGGAAGCGTGCGCATCGATGTCTGGCTGTGGGCCGCGCGATTCTTCCGCACGCGGACGCTGGCGCGCCAGGCCATCGACACCGGCAAGGTGGAGGTGGGCGGGCAGCGGCCCAAGGCCTCGCGCGCGCTGCGCGTGGGCGACGCGCTGCGCATCGTGCGCGGGGAGGAGACCTTCGAGCTCGAGGTGCTGGCCCTGTCCGACGACCGCGGCCCGGCGTCGGTGGCGCGGCAGCTGTACCGCGAGTCGGAGGCGTCGATGAAGGCCCGCGAGGAGGCGCGGCTGGCACGGCGCGCCGCGCGTGACGGCTACCGCCCGCCCGAACACCGGCCCGACAAGCGGGCGCGGCGCCTGATCCGGGCGCTGGGGGACATCGACCTGAGCTGAGTGCGCAAACGGAAAGGCCGCGACCCCCGGGGGAATCGCGGCCTTGTTTGTGCGACGGCTGCCGCTCCCCCGGGCGCCAGCCCCGGGGTCAGTCGAGGCTGTTGGGCGAGGCCTCCCCGGCGAAGGCCCCGAGCTTGCGCAGGGCGGCCTCGACCCCCGCGCCGTAGGCCGGATCGGCCTTGCTGCAGTTGTCGACGTGGCGGCGCTTGATGAAGTCGGGGGCATCGCCCATGGCGCGGGCGGTGTTGTCGAACAGGGCCTGCTGCTGCCCTGGCGTCATCAGGCGGAACAGGTCGCCGGGCTGCTTGTAGTAGTCGGCGTCATCCTCGCGGAAATTGAACCAGTCGGCCACGCCGCCCTTGAGCTTCAGGGGCGGCTCGCGGTACTGCGGCTGCTCCTGCCACTGCTGGAAGCTGTTGGGCTCGTAGTGGGGCAGGCTGCCGTAGTTGCCGTCCATGCGCCCGGCGCCGTCGCGGTGGTTGCTGTGCACCGGGCAGCGCGCCGCGTTTACCGGGATCTGGTGGTAGTTCACGCCCAGGCGATAGCGCTGCGCGTCGGCGTAGTTGAACAGGCGCGACTGCAGCATCTTGTCCGGCGAGGGCGCGATGCCCGGCACGAGGTTGCTGGGCGCGAACGCCGCCTGCTCGACGTCCGCGAAGAAATTCTCGGGGTTGCGGTGGAGCTCGAACTCCCCGACCTCGATCAGGGGGTAGTCGCCCTTGGGCCAGACCTTGGTCAGGTCGAAGGGGTGGTAGGGCACCTTCTCGGCCTCTTCCTCCGGCATCACCTGGATGTACATCGTCCACTTCGGGAACTCGCCGCGCTCGATCGCCTCGTAGAGGTCGCGCTGGTGGCTCTCGCGGTCGTTGCCGATGATCTCCGCGGCCTCGGCGTCGGTCAGGTTCCGGATGCCCTGCTGGGTGCGGAAGTGGAACTTCACCCAGTAGCGCTCGCCGGCCTCGTTCCAGAAGCTGTAGGTATGCGAGCCGAAGCCGTGCATGTGGCGGTAGCTGGCCGGGATGCCGCGGTCGCTCATCACGATCGTGACCTGGTGCAGGGCCTCGGGCAGCAGGGTCCACCAGTCCCAGTTGTCGGTGGCCGAGCGCATGTTCGTGCGCGGGTCGCGCTGCACCGCCTTGTTGAGGGCCGGGAACTTGCGCGGGTCGCGGATGAAGAACACGGG
>JAAZHF010000236.1 GCA_012510865.1 Gammaproteobacteria bacterium | reverse complement strand
GCGCGCCGCTGCTGGCGAGGTCGAGCGGTCCCGCGACGGTGACGCCGCCCGCCTGGATGGTTTCGCCGGGACGGGTGAGCTCGCAGTTGCCGCCGGTCTCGGCGGCCAGGTCGACGATCACGCTTCCCGGCGCCATGCCTCCCACCATGGGGGCGGTGATGATCCGCGGCGCCGGGCGTCCCGGCACGGCCGCCGTGCAGACGATGGCATCGATGCCGCGGAGGTGCTCGCCCAGGCGGCGCTGCTGCTCCGCGCGCTCCTCGTCGGTCAGCGCCCGGGCGTAGCCGCCTTCGCCCACGGCGCTCACGCCCAGGTCGAGGAAGCGCCCGCCCAGCGACTCGATCTGTTCGCGGGTCTCCGGGCGCACGTCGAAGCACTCGACCTGCGCCCCGAGGCGGCGTGCGGTCGCGACCGCCTGCAGGCCGGCCACGCCCGCGCCCAGCACCAGCACCTTCGAGGGCCGGATCGTCCCGGCGGCGGTGGTGAGCATCGGGAAGAAGCGCGGCGCCAGCTGCGCCGCGACCAGCACCGCCTTGTAGCCCGCCATGCCCGCCTGCGAACTGAGCACGTCCATCGCCTGCGCCCGCGTGGTGCGCGGCAGGCGTTCGAGCGGGAACGCGACCAGGCCGCGCGAACGGATCGCATCGGCGCGCGCCGGGTCGGCCTCGGGCTGCAGCTGGCCGATGATGGTCGCGCCCTCGCGGAGGGACGCCAGCATCTGCGGCGACGGCGCCTGCACGCAGAACACGAGGTCGGCGCCGTGGAGCGCGGCGCCGGCGTCGTCGACGAGGGTCGCGCCCGCCGCGGCATAGGCCTCGTCGGGGAAGTAGGCGCCCTCGCCCAGCCCGCGCTCGACCGCGACCGAGGCGCCGGCTGCGACCAGCTTCCTGCAGGTTTCCGGGGTCAGTGCGACCCGCCGTTCACCGGGCGCGGATTCGCGCGCCACGCCAATGCTCACAGCCATGCCCGCTCCCCGCTTTGCGCTGCGGCCATCCTAGCGAAAGCGCCGGCGCCGCGCGATGCGGCTCAGCGGGCGTTGGCCTGCTTCTTCGGATTGAGATGCTGCCAGACCTGGCGCATGGCCTCGTCGAACGGAGCGTCGTTGGCCCGCACCACCACGCGGCCGGCGGCGACCATGGCGGTGAGTTCCTCGGGCGAGACCACCAGCTTTCGCACGCCGCGGCGGTTGACGACCAGGAAGCGCCCGGTCAGGGGGCTGATCCAGGCGATCCGGGCCGCGGTTTCGTGCCCTTCGGCGTCGATCAGCCGCAGGCCCTGCCCGACCCGGAGCCGGCGCATGCGGGCGGCCACCTCGGGGTCGAACTCGAGCGTGTCGGTGCCCCCGGCGAGCTGCAGGCCCGACAGCAGGCCCCCGTAGTCGCTTCCGATGTCCACTTCGTCCGCCGCGGACTCCGGGACGTGGACCCTGCGCGGCGCGTCCGGCAGGCCCAGCGCGGAAATGATCCGCGCCATGGCGTCGCGGGCGGCGGTCGCGTCCATGCCGCAGCTGGAATAGCAGTCGCCAAGCGGGACCTGCAGCGCGAGGAGCTGCTCCGCGACCACGCGGCCACGGGCCTGCGCCGCATCGGCGTCGACCTGGATCATCGCGTCGCCCAGCGCGATCGCCTCGTGGTGGCGCTGGGTTCCGGGCCCGTCGCGCAGCCAGGCCTGGGTGAGGTGGTGGCGCCAGTGCCGGTCGAGGAACTGGGCGACCGGCGCCGTCAGCATCCGGCCGGAGAGCCGCGAGGCCACCAGGTCGGCGGCGTGCGCGCGCGCCTGCTGCAGGCGTTCGCGGCCGTGGATGGCCTCGGCGGCGCGCTTCTCGGCAAGCTCTGCGCGCCGCCGCTGCTGCTCCAGCTGGTCGCGCAGCTCGCTGGCGGCGAGTTCGAAGATCGCCTGGTCGTCGTCGTATTCCTCGACCACGCGCTCGACCGCGCGCTCGGCGTGGTCGAGCGTCTCCCGGTCCTGCGGCGTCTCGCCCGCGTTGCCGTCGCAGGCCTCGGTCAGCACGTCGAGCAGCCGCCGCGCCGGATAGCTCCGGCGGTTGAACATCGAATCGTCGGTCAGGGCGACCTTGAGGTAGGGCACGACCAGGCGGCCGAAGAACTCGCGCGCACGGCCGTCGATGTCATTGGCCTCGTTGAGCGAACTGAACAGCATGCCGACCAGGTCGATGGCGTCTTCCTCGTCGACGCTGAAATGCGTGGCCTCGGTGTCGAGGCCGAGCTGGCGCAGCCCGCCGAGGATGGCCTCGCGGATCACGCGCGAAAGCTCCCGCGCGTCGCTGGCGGCCAGCGCGCGCACATAGGGGGCGCTGTCGTCGCCCTGCAGGATCTGCGCGATGTTGAGCAGGTCCTCGGTGCTCAGCACGTCGGCGCCCGCGGGAGCGGCTGCGGCAGCGGAGGCGGCGGCACCCGCCGCGCGCCAGTTGGCGAGCTGTTCGCGCACCACGTCGCGGTAGCGCGGCGGACGCCCTTCGGCGGCCGCGGCCGCCAGCGCATCGGAAGCGATCGGGCCGCCGGCGACGGCGCCTGTGAACCCTCCCGGCCCGACGGCGCCGGCCGTGCCAGCGAAGCCCGCGCCCTGGCCTGGCCCCGGGGCCACGCCGCCGTGGACGGCGCCGGCACCGGGGCCGGCCGCCGCCCCGCCACCGCCGCCGATATGCTCGACGACGCCTCCGTCGGGAACCCAGCCGCCCTCGCCTTCCGGCCGCGGCTGCGCGGGGACCCCGGCCTGGCCGCCGCCGGCCTGCGCGCCGGCGCGGCCGCGGGACTCCCGACCCGACGCGCGCGACTGGAAGCCGTAGCCGGCCTCCTCGAGCATGGCATTGAGCTTTTCGTAGAGGTCGCCAAGCACCTCGGGCAGACGCTTGTCGAACTGGTTGAACACGAGCGGCCGCAGTCCGCGGGTCAGGTCCTCGGCGCCGAACAGCGCGACGAAGGCCGCCACCGCCGCCTCGGGGCGCACCGGATTCGGACGGACGCCCGAGAGCCCCAGCGACGCGGCCAGGGCCTGCATCCGCTCATCGAGCTGCTCCAGCGGGTGCAGGAACTGGTGGTCCAGGAGTTCGGTGGTGTGCTGGCCGGCGAGGTGGATCTCGAGTGCGCCTTCCGACATCAGGCTCAGCGACTTGTCGTCGTCGCGCGGCGCGGCCGGCGGCTTGCGCCAGGCGTCGAACTCGCGCTCCAGCGCTTCGCGATAGCGCGTTGCCAGCTCCAGCGCCCGGTGCCCCAGCGCCATCACCGCCATGCGGTCGTCCTGGGCACCGCTGTAGTCGTGGCCGGCGAGGGCTTCCAGCCTGACCTGCTCCTCGATCGTTCCCCAGAAGCCCGACAGCACGCCGGCCAGCGCAGTGACCGTTTCCCGACGGAGCGCGTCGAACAGCCGCGCGGGATCGCGCATCGCGCCGCGCGATTTGTGGGACGGGTAGGAACGGGGCTCTTCTGCGATCATCAGGGGAATGGCAATCCGGTGCTGGGGGATGCACCCATGCCTACCATCCCTGAATGGAGACGTCGACGTCTGTGACTGCAATCCCAAATAACCCAAACACCGGACTGCTGGCCGCGCTGGATGCCCGCCGTTCAGTCCCCGCGCGACAGCTGCGCGAACCCGGCCCCGACCCCGCGCAGCTCGCACGCATGCTGGCCTCGGCGGTGCGCGTGCCCGACCACGGCCGGCGCGTCCCCTTCCGTTTCATCGCCATCGCCGGCGACGCGCGGCAGGCGCTGGGCGAGGCCGTGGCCGAGCGCGGGAGGAGCCTGGACCCGCAGGCGGGGGCAGCGGCGTGGGAAAAGGACCGCGGCCGCTTCGGCCACGCCCCGCTGGTGGTCACCGTGGTGGCCCGGCTGGATCCGGCCGACGACAGGATCCCTGCGCAGGAGCGCCTGCTCAGCGCGGGGTGCGCGTGCTTCGCGCTGCTGCAGGCGGCGCAGGGCATGGGCTTCGGTGCCACCTGGCTGACCGGGTGGCCCGCGTACGACCCGGAGGTCCAGGCGCTGCTCGGGCTCGGCCCCGACGAGCGCATCGCCGGCTTCATCCACATCGGCACGCCGGCCCTGGAGGCCCCCGAGCGCGAACGCCCTGATCCGTCCGCCCTGCTGACCCGCTGGACGCCGCCGGCGTGAGCCTGACGGCGCCCGCGCACCCGCTGTACCTGGTCGATGCCAGCATGTACGTGTTCCGCGCCTGGCATTCGATGCCGGTCGAGAGCTTCCGCGACGCGGATGGCTGGCCGACGAACGCGGTCCACGGATTCGCCCGCTTCCTCCTCGACCTGCTCGAACGCGAGCGCCCCCGGCATATCGCGGTCGCCTTCGACGAGGCGCTCGACTCCTGCTTCCGCAACGCCCTGTACCCCGCCTACAAGGCCAATCGCGAGCCGGCGCCGGCGGAGCTCAAGCGGCAGTTCGCCTACTGCAAGGCGCTGTGCGTGGCGCTCGGGCTGCCGGTGCTGGCGCACCGCGAGTACGAGGCCGACGACCTCATCGGCAGCGCCCTGGTCCGGGCCCGCGGCGACGGCTTCCGCGGAGTGATCGTGTCCGCCGACAAGGACCTGTCGCAGCTGCTCAGGGCCGGCGACGAACAGTGGGACTTCGCCCGCGGCCAGCGCTGGGGCGAGGCGGGGGTGAAGGCGCGGCAGGGCGTGCACGCGCACCAGGTCGCGGACTACCTTGCCCTGTGCGGCGACGCGGTCGACAACATCCCCGGCGTGCCGGGCGTCGGCAGCAAGACCGCGGCGGTGCTCCTGGGGCACTTCGGCAGCCTGGACGGCCTGCTCGAGCGCATCGACGAGGTCGCCTTCCTCCGCCTGCGCGGCGCCGCGACGGTCGCCGCGCGCCTGCGCGAGCACCGCGAGCAAGCGCTGCTGTACCGCCGCCTTTCGACCATCGACTGCGGGGCGCCCCTGGCCGATGCCACGCCTCCGTTCGAGCGGGCCGTCCCCGACGGCGCCACCCTCGCCTCCTTCGCCGACGCCGTCGGCTTCGGGCCGATGACCCGGCGCCGGCTGGAATCGGTCGCCGGGACCGATGCCGCGACCGTGGCGCGGGGTTAGGATCGACGCATGGACAGGCAAGGCGACGCGGGCGGCACGGACGAGCCGCAGATCCTCTACCAGGGCGAGTGGCTGCGCATGGTCAAGCGCGGCAACTGGGAATCCTGCGAACGCACCCACGGCAGGGACGGGCTCGCCGTGCTGGTGATCGCGGTGACGCCGGACGACCACGTGCTGTTCGTCGAGCAGTACCGGGTGCCGCTGGGCGCGCGGACGATCGAGATGCCGGCCGGCCTGGGCGGCGACGACTTCGACGAGGACACGCTGGAATCGGCGGCGCGCCGCGAGCTGATCGAGGAGACCGGATGGGACGCGGGGCGCATCGACGTCCTGCTCATCGGGCCGACGTCGTCGGGCATGAGCAACGAGCGGATCGCCTTCGCCCGCGCGCTCGACCTGCGGCGCGTCGGCGACGGCGGCGGGGTGGGCGACGAAGCGATCACGGTGCACGCCATCCCGCGCGCGGGCGCGCCTGCGTGGCTGATGCAGAAGTACGCCGAGGGCTACGAGCTGGACCTGAAGCTCTGGGCCGGGCTGTGGATGGTGGAGCACAACCCGGACGGTTCGCCGGCCTGAGCGGCCGCGGGGGCCGCCGCGGGCTCAGGCGAAGCGGTCGGTCGCCCGCACCAGCGCGTCCACGTTCTCCGGCTCGAACGCCGAATGGCCCGAGGCCGGAGTGACGACGAGCTCCGCCTTCGGCCACACCTGGTGCAGGTCCCATGCGTTCTGCACCGGGCAGACCACGTCGTAGCGACCGTGGACGATGACGCCGGGGATGTCGACGATGCGATACGCGTCGCGCAGCAGCTGGTCGTCGCACTCGAAGAAGCCCGCGTTGCTGAAGTAGTGGTTCTCGATCCGCGCGAAGGCCAGCGCGAACTTCGGATCCTCGTGGTCGGCCATGAAGTCCGGATCGATGTGCAGGAAGCTGGTCGCGGCCTCCCACACGCTCCAGGCGCGCGCGGCGGCCAGCCGCGTGGCCTCGTCGTCCGAGGTCAGGCGGTGGTTGAAGGCGGCGATCAGGTCGCCGCGCTCGGTTTCCGGGATCGCCGCGACGTAATGCTGCCAGGCCTCCGGGAACAGGCGCGACGCCCCCTCCTGGTAGAACCATTCCAGCTCCCACCGGCGCAGCATGAAGATGCCGCGCAGCACGAGCTCCGTGACCTGGCGCGGATGCGCCTGCGCGTAGGCCAGCGCCAGGGTCGAACCCCAGGAGCCGCCGAACACCTGCCAGCGCTCGATGCCGAGGTGCGCGCGCAGCCGCTCGATGTCGGCCACGAGGTGCCAGGTGGTGTTGTCGACGAGGTCGGCGTGCGGCGTCGAACGGCCCGAGCCGCGCTGGTCGAACAGCACGATGCGGTACTTCGCCGGGTCGTGGAAGCGGCGCATCTTGTCCGAGCAGCCGCCGCCGGGCCCACCGTGGAGCAGCACCACGGGCTTTCCGTCCGGGTTGCCGCACTGCTCGTAGTACAGGACGTGCCTGTCGTCCACGCGGAGCAGGCCGCTGTCGAAGGGTTCGATCTCGGGATACAGCGTGCGCATGCGGCATGGACTCGTCGGAGGGCGCCGCCAGTCTATCAGCCGACCCGCGGCCGGCCAGCGGCCTGCAGGGCCGCGCGGCCCACGCTGACGCGGTCCCGCCCTTCGAGGTCCGCGACCGTGGCGACTCCGTCGAAGCCGGCTTCCGACAGCAGTGCGCGCACCGCCGGGCCCTGGTCGTGGCCGTGCTCGAGCAGCAGCCAGCCGCCGGCCGCAAGGTGCGCAGGGGCCGCGCTGATGATGCGCCGGATGTCGTCCAGTCCGTCGTGCCCGGATGCGAGCGCGCCCGGCGGTTCGAAGCGCAGGTCCCCGCGCGCGAGGTGCGGATCGCCATCGGCGACGTAGGGCGGATTGCTCGCCACGACGTCGAAGACCTCGCCGGCCAGCGGGACGAACCAGTCGCCGGCGCGGAACTCGACGCGGCCGTCCTGCCCGTGGCTGGCCGCGTTGCGGCGGGCCAGCGCCAACGCGGGCGGGCTGCGGTCGGTCGCGAGCACCCGTGCCAGGGGCCGCTCGGCCGCGATCGCCAGGGCGATGGCGCCGCTGCCGGTGCCGAGGTCCGCGACGCGCGCCGGAAGCGCAGGGTCGATGCGGGCCAGCGCCTGCTCCACCAGCAGCTCGGTTTCCGGCCGCGGGATCAGGGTGTCGGGCCCGACCTCGAGGTCCAGCGTCCAGAAGCCCCGCCGGCCGAGGATGTAGGCCAGCGGCTCTCCGCCCGCGCGGCGCGCCGCCAGGTCCGCGAAGGCCGCCTCGCTGGCGGCATCCACGCGCGCGTCGGCGTGGGCGAACAGCCAGGCCTGCGAGCGCCCGAGCACGTGCCCCAGCAACAGCGCCGCCTCGGAGCGCTCGACGCTGGATCGGGCCCGCGCGAGGCAGGATGCAACGCTGCGTTCGACATTCATAGATGTACTCTATCGATTGAATGCGTACAATTAATTTCACTAATTGATAGGCCCAGCCTACCATAGCCCTCGTCCGGCGCATGCCGGTGTCTTCCCCACCACTGAGAGGATTCCATGTCCGTCATCAACACCCAGATCAAGCCCTTCAAGGCGACCGCATACCAGAACGGCGAGTTCATCGAGGTCACCGAGGCCGACCTCAAGGGCAAGTGGTCGGTGTTCGTGTTCTACCCGGCCGACTTCACCTTCGTCTGCCCGACCGAGCTCGAGGACCTGGCCATCAACTACGACGAGTTCAAGAAGCTCGGCGTCGAGATCTACAGCGTGTCCACCGACACCCACTTCTCGCACAAGGCCTGGCACGACACCTCGGACGCGATCGGCAAGATCCAGTATCCGATGATCGGCGACCCGACCCATGAGATCTCGAAGAACTTCGAGATCCTGCGCCCGACCGGCCTGGCCGACCGCGGCACCTTCATCATCGACCCCGAGGGCGTGATCCAGTCGATCGAGATCACCGCCGAGGGCATCGGCCGCGACGCGCTCGAGCTGCTGCGCAAGGTCAAGGCCGCCCAGTACGTCGCCGCCCACCCGGGCGAGGTCTGCCCCGCCAAGTGGAAGGAAGGCGAAAAGACCCTGAAGCCGTCGCTGGACCTGGTCGGCAAGATCTGACCCGGCCTTCGCCCACCGCTCTGTAGGAGCCGCCATGGCGGCGGTCGCGGCTGTAGCCGCTCCTGCAGGCCTCCACCCCCTGTGGGAGCCGCCATGGCGGCGATCGCGGCTGTAGCCGCTCCCACAGTGGGGATGGACCGGAGTCCGCGCCACGGCGCGGCCCGCGGTCCATCTCCACGCCGGCGGCGAGCCGTCCATCCGACGGGTCGCAGGCCCCAGCCTTGACACAATGCAGGAGCCCCCCCATGCTCGAAGACGATCTCAAGACCCAGCTCAAGGCCTACGGT
>JAAZHF010000235.1 GCA_012510865.1 Gammaproteobacteria bacterium | reverse complement strand
CGTCCGAACTGGTCGACGCTGATCGCCTGCGAGTCCCAGCGCTCGGACTGGATGCGCAGCACGGCGACGCCTTCGGTCCTGGACTCCGGGACATGGTGGCCGGCGCGCTCGAGCGAACGGGTGAGCTGCTGCGCCAGCGGGCTGTACGGGTTGCGCGCCACCACCTGGACGCCGGCCACGTCGGTCGGCAGCGTGAGCGGCTCGCGCAGGTGGAAGCCGCAGGCGGAAAGCGCCAGCGCAAGCAGCGCTGGGACGACGGTGCGGAGCGGACGGCTGGCCATCGGCCGAGTCTGGACGAGGCGTGTTTCCGCGGCAAGACGCAGCGCAGGCTTCACGCGGCCACCACGTTCACGATCCTGCCCGGCACCACGATCACCTTGCGCACGGCCAGGCCCTCGAGCATCCGGGCCACCGTCGGCTCGGCCAGGGCCCGGGCCTCGACCGCCTCGCGCGGCAGGTCGGCCGGCACCTCGATGGTCGCGCGCAGCCGGCCGTTGACCTGCACGGCCAGGGTCACGGCGTCGCGCACCAGGGCGCCCGGATCCGCGACCGGGAACGGCACGTCGTCCACCAGCTGCTCGGCGTGGCCCAGCCGCTGCCACAGCGCATGGCAGGCATGCGGCGTGACCGGGTTGAGCATCAGGACCATGGCCTCCAGCGCCTCGTGGCGCACCGCGCGGCCGGCCTCGCTGGCATCGCTGAATTTCGCGACGTGGTTGAGCAGCTCCATCAGCGCCGCGATCGCGGTGTTGAAGCTGTGGCGCCGGGAATAGTCGTCGCCGACCTTCTGGATGGTTTCATGCAGGTGGCGGCGGAGCGACTTCTGCTCCGGGGTCACGGCCGCGACCGGACCGCCGGCCGCGCCCGCTCCCGCGGGGTGCGACGCGGCGTGCTCGTGCACCAGGCGCCAGAAGCGGCGGAGGAAGCGGGACATGCCTTCGACGCCGGCCTCGTTCCACTCCAGCGACAGCGTCGGCGGCGAGGCGAACATCGAGAACAGGCGCACGGTGTCGGCGCCGTAGCGATCCACCATGGCCTGGGGGTCGACGCCGTTGTTCTTCGACTTCGACATCTTCTCGGTGCCGCCGACCTTCACCGGCTGGCCGTCGGCCGCCAGGTGCGCGCCGGTGACGCGGCCGCGCTCGTCGCGCTCCACTTCGACGTCGGCGGGGTTGAACCACTCCCGCGCCCCCTGGGCGTCCTCCCGGTAATACGTGTCGGCGACGACCATGCCCTGGGTGAGCAGGTTCAGCGCCGGCTCGTCGCTGTCCACCAGGCCTTCGTCGCGCAGGAGCTTGTGGTAGAAGCGGAAATACAGCAGGTGCAGGATTGCGTGCTCGATGCCGCCGATGTACTGGTCGACCGGCGTCCAGTACTTCGCCCGGGCGTCCACCATGCCGGCCGCACCCGGCGAGGTGTAGCGCGCGTAGTACCAGCTCGACTCCATGAAGGTGTCGAAGGTGTCGGTCTCGCGCTCGGCGGGGCCGCCGCAGGCGGGACAGTCCGTCTTCCGCCATTCGGGGTCGGCCTTGAGCGGGGACTGCACCTTCCCGGAGGCGAAGGCGCCTTCCACGTCCTCGGGCAGGACCACGGGCAGCTGCTCGTCGGGCACCGGGACCGCGCCGCAGCCGGCGCAGTAGACCACGGGGATCGGGCAGCCCCAGTAGCGCTGGCGGCTCACGCCCCAGTCGCGCAGGCGGTAATTGACGCGCCGGCGGCCGATGCCCTCGGCCTCGAGCCGCCCGGCGATGGCTTCGAACGCAGCGTCGAAGCCCATGCCGGTGTACTCGCCGGAGTTGATCAGGAATCCGCGCTCGGCGTGCGCCCCGCGCTGCTCGATGCCCTCGAGGTAGTCGCGCACGACGGCCACCGCGGCCGCGGTGTCGTAGGCATCGACGCTGCCACCGGCCAGCGCCGCCTGGAACGGGTCGGCGTCGTGCGCCACGTCGCCGACCACCTCGGCCAGCGCGTCGCGGACCGCCTGGGGCACGATCACCGGCCGCACCGGCAGGCCGTGGACCTTGGCGAACTCCCAGTCGCGCTGGTCGTGCGCCGGGACCGCCATCACCGCGCCGCTGCCATAGCCCATGAGCACGAAGTTGGCCACGTAGATCGGCACGTCCTCCCCGGTGAGGGGATGGATCGCCCACAGCCCGGTGGCCATGCCGCGCCGGTCCTGGGTCTCGAGCTCGGCCTCGGACACCCCGCCCTTCGCGAGCTCCTTGAGGAAGGCGGCGAGCCGCATGTCCTCCTGCGCCGCCTTCCGTGCCAGCGGGTGCTCGGCGGCGATGCTGATGAAGGTCACGCCCATCAGCGTGTCCGGTCGCGTGGTGAAGACCGTCAGCGGCTCCTCCTCGCCGTCGACCCGGAACGCGATCTCCAGGCCCTCGCTGCGCCCGATCCAGTTGCGCTGCATCGTCTTGACGGGTTCCGGCCAGCCCTCGAGCGTGTCCAGTCCGTCCAGCAGCTCCTGGGCATAGTCGGTGATGCGCAGGAACCACTGGGGGATCTCGCGCTTCTCGACCGGGGCACCCGAGCGCCAGCCGCGGCCGTCGATCACCTGCTCGTTGGCGAGCACCGTCTGGTCGACCGGGTCCCAGTTGACGACCGCGTTGCGGCGGTAGGCCAGGCCCTTCCGCATCAGGCGCGTGAACATCCGCTGCTCGTGGACGTAGTAGTCCGGGCTGCAGGTGGCGAACTCGCGCGACCAGTCGATGGCGTAGCCCATCATCCGGAACTGCCCGCGCATGTGGTCGATGTTCGCGTAGGTCCATCGGGCCGGGGCGGTGCGGTTCCTGATGGCCGCGTTCTCGGCCGGCAGGCCGAAGGCGTCCCAGCCCATCGGCTGCAGCACGTTGTGCCCGGTCATGCGCTTGTGGCGGCTGATGACGTCGCCGATGGTGTAGTTGCGCACGTGTCCCATGTGCAGCGCGCCGGACGGGTACGGCAGCATGGCCAGGCAGTAGTACTTCGGCCGGTCGGACTCCTCGGTGACCTCCCAGGCACGGGTCCGGTCCCAGTAGCCCTGGGCCGCGCGCTCGACGGCGGCGGGTCGGTAAGCGGTCGGATCGTGGGCTGCGCTGGAGTCGGACACGTCGTGGTTGCCGCGGGAAAGGGGGCCGCCAAGCCTACCGCAGTGGCCCTCGCCGCCGCCACGCGGCGCGGGCCGGAGCTGTCCTAGAATGGTGCCCATGTCACCGCCATCACGCCTCCGGCCCTATCGCAAGGCCGCGTCGATCCTGGCGATCTTGCTGCTGGTCGCGGTCGCGGCCGCCACCGTCTTCGGGGTGCGGCTGCTGGCCGAGAGCAACCGCTGGGTCGAACACAGCCAACAGGTCATGCGCCACCTCGAAGCCAGCCAGTCGCTGCTGGCCTCGACCCAGGCCGCCTCGCGCGGCTATCGCCTGACCTCGCACCCTTCGCTGCGCGGCGAGTTCGAGCGCCTGGCCCCGCTGGCGCTGGCCGCGGCGCAGGACCTGGTCGGGGTCACGCACGACAATCCGGCCCAGAACGCGCGCGCGGCCGCGCTGCTCGAACAGTCCGCGGCCCAGCTGGCGCGCATGCGGGAGCTCGTGGACATCCAGGACCAGGAGGGCCCGGCCGCGGCCATCAAGGCCATGCGCGTCGAGGAGCTGATCGAGCGGATGCACGACATCAACGGCACCAGCGCCGCGATGCGCGCCGAGGAACTGCGCCTGCTGGCCGGGCGCCGCGCCACCAACGAGCGCAACGCGGCGCTGCTGCTGGCCTTCGTCCTGCTCAGCCTGGCGGTCTCGCTGGCCACGTTCTGGACCCTGCTGGTCAGCCTGTCGCGCGAGAACACCCGCAACCGCCGGCTGGAGCGCGAAGCGCGCGACGCGCTGGAGAGCCTGCAGCACTCGCAGGCCTTGACCGAGCGCCTGTCGGCCCAGCGCTGGGCGCTGAGCGAATACACGGGGATGCTGCAGAGCGCCCAGAACATGGACGAGGCCATGGAGCTCACGTCCCGCACCTTCGAGCGCCTGCTGCCCCACCTCGGCGGGCAGTGCTACCTGTCGCGGGCCTCGCGCGACTTCCTGGAAAGCCGGGCGAGCTTCGGCCAGCCCGCCATCGCCAGCAGCGACGCCTTCCCGCCCGACGACTGCTGGGCGCTGCGCCGCGGCCAGCCGCACCACAACCAGCGCGCGGCCAACGTGCGCTGCGGGCACCTCGAGCACGGTCCGTCGATGGCCGGCCTGTCGACCCTCTGCGTGCCGCTGAGCGCGCACGGCGAGACCCTGGGCATGCTCCACGCCAGCGGACCCGTCGACGGCGGCAAGGACGACAACGACGCCGCCATCATCGAGCTGCTGGGCGAGCAGCTGGCGATGGCGATCGCCAACCTGCGGCTGCGCGAAACCCTGCGCCAGCAGTCGCTGCGCGACCCGCTGACCGGCCTCTTCAACCGCCGCTACTTCGAGGAAAGCCTGCGCCGCGAGATGCTCCGCTGCGAGCGCAGGCGCCTGCCGCTGTCGCTGCTGGTGCTCGACATCGACCACTTCAAGGCCTTCAACGACAGCATGGGACACACCGCCGGGGACGCGGTGCTGGCCCACGTCGGGCGCACCGTCGCCTCGCTGGTGCGGGCCGAGGACATGGCCTGCCGCTACGGCGGCGAGGAATTCACCATCGTCATGCCCGAGGCCGACGCCGCCGGCGCGGTCGCGCGCGCGGAAGCCATCCGCCGCGCCGTGTCGCAGGCCACGATCTCGCACAACGGCCAGACCCTGGGCCCGGTGACGGTCTCGATCGGCGTCGCCGCGTTCCCCCACGACGGAGTGACGCCGGAACTGCTGTTCGAGGTCGCCGACGCCTCGCTCTACCGCGCCAAGGCGGAAGGCCGCAACCGCGTGCTGCACGCGACCGCGGGCTGAGCCGGGCTTCAATCCCCCCGGCCGGGGATCCAGGCCACGCAGGCCAGCCACGCGAACCACGCGGCGAAGGCCATCCGCTGTGTCCACGCGACCGGCAGCGCCTCCGCGGCCAGCCACGCCAGCCAGGACACGGACAGTGCGGCCACCAGGTGCCCGGCCGCCGCCCACCGCGCGCGGACGCGCAGCGCCGCCGCGGCGAGCGCGGCCGCCGCGGCGGCGGATGCGATCCCCCACAGTCCCCAGGCGACTCCGTGCAGGCGCCCTTGGCCGGCGTCGGGCGCGCGGGCGTCCAGCGGCAGCAGGCCCTGCGCCGCGAACGCGACAGCGGCCAGCAGCGCCAGCGTCCAGCCCAGGCGCGCGTCGAGGCCCGCCCCGGGCGCCAGGCGGGCGCGCCTGCCCAGGGCCACGAACGCCGCCAGCAGCCCGGGGACGACGTAGGCGAACAGGTTGAACGCCGCCGCGCGCGGCACCCCCGACGCGCCCAGCAGCGCGACCGGCCAGGCACCGTGCGCGTAGCCGTCCAGCGCCGCGCCGAAGCCGGCCAGCGACGCCGCGAAACAGGCTCCCGCCGCGATCCCCACCGCGCGCAGCGCCCTTTCCCGTCGTTCCATGCCGCTCCCGCCGTTGCGCCGGCCGCCTCCGTGGAACGCGGCATCGTCGCCGCTCGGGCTTGCAATCCGCAAGCGCGGCACAATCTGTATGTCCCAACGCACACCGGATCACGCAATGTCCCCCGACGCCGCAACGCCCCACGTCTTCGATGCCACCGCCGCGAACTTCGAGACCGAAGTCCTCGACCGCTCGCTGCAGGTCCCGGTGCTGATCGATTTCTGGGCCGAATGGTGCGGGCCCTGCCGCACGCTGGGACCGGTGCTGGAGAAGCTGGCCGGCGAGTACAACGGCGCGTTCGTGCTGGCGAAGATCGACGTGGACCGCGAGCAGCAGCTTGCCGGAGCGTTCCAGATCCGCTCGATCCCCACGGTGCTCCTGGTGAAGGACGGGCAGCCGGTCGACGGCTTCCCGGGCGCGATGCCCGAGGGTGCGCTGCGGGAGTTCCTCGCCGGCCACGGCATCGTCCCCGCCGCCGGCGGCGACCCTGCCGCGGGCGACGCCGGGGTGCCGGCGCCGGAGCCGGTGGATCCCCGCGCCGAGGCCGAGCGCCTGCGCCGCGCCATCGCCGAAGCACCCGACGACGACGGCCTCAAGCTCGACCTCGCCGTCGCCCTGGCCGCGACCGGCGCCACCGACGAGGCCACCTCGCTGCTGGACGCGCTCCCTGCGAACCTCGCCACCGACGACCGCGCCCTGCGCGCCCGCGCCGCGCTCGGCTTCTCGGCGCTGCTGCGCGACGCCCCGGCTGCCGCGGCGCTGGAGGACCGCATCGCCGCCGACCCCGGCGACCTGCACGCCCGCCACCTCCTGGGCGCCCGGCACATGGTCGAAGGCCGCCACGAAGCCGCGCTCGAGCAGTTCATGGCCATGCTGCGGCACGACCGCGCCTACGGCGACGGCCTCGCGCGCAAGGCGCTGATCGAGGCGTTCCGGGTGATCGGGGACGCCGAGCTTGTGAGCCGCTACCGCAGGCAGATGTCGGCCCTGCTCCTGTCCTGAAGCCCGCCTGCGCGCGGCCGCGCCGCGCCGGGGCGTGACCGCCGTTCATGCCCCGTGAACGCGCCGCGGCTATGCTCTCCCGGGCCTGAGGGGGGCCCGGGATGACAGAGTCGACCACACACAGCGCGGACCCGCGTCTGCCGGAGAACGCAGGATACCGGCTCACGCGCGTCGTGGGCGTGGGCGGCATGTCCACGATCTACCTCGGCGAGCAGCTCTCGCTCGGCCGCGAGGTGGCGATCAAGGTGATGCTGCCCGAGGCCCTGGGCGACGAGGTCAGCCGGCGCCGCTTCGAGAACGAGGCGCGCACGATCGCGCGCCTGGACCACCCGAACATCGTCGGCATCCACGAAGTGGGCCGGACCGGCGACGGCCTGCCCTACTACTCCATGCCCTACCTGCCGCGCGGGCACCTCGGCCAGCGCGACCTGCGCGGCGACGAGGCCGCGGTCAAGGAGGTGCTGGGGTCGCTGCTCCGGGCGCTGCAGTACGCCCACTCCCGGGGCATCGTCCACCGCGACGTCAAGGCCGAGAACGTGCTCTTCGACGACTCCGGCCGGCCGCTGCTGGCCGACTTCGGGATCGCGCTCCGCCGCGGCTACGGCTCGCGCGTGACCACCGCGGGGCTTGCCGTGGGCAGCACCGCCTACATGCCGCCGGAACAGGCGCGCGGCGAAGGCGTGGACGCGCGCGCCGACCTGTACAGCGTCGGGGTGCTGGCCTGGGAAATGCTGGTCGGCAGCCTGCCCTACAACGCCGCCGACGCACTGTCGATGGCGGTGATGCACGTCCAGGACCCGATCCCGCGCCTGCCGCGCGGGCTGCGCCACTGGCAGCCCTTCATCGACCGCGCGCTGGCCAAGTCGCCCGGGCGGCGCTTCGCCGACGCCGCGCAGATGCTGGCGGCGCTGGACCAGGTCCCCGCGGCCGGCAGCGCCGGAGCCGGGCTGCTGGACGGCGTCCGCGAGCGCCTGCGCCGCGTGCCGGCGGCGGGATGGGCCGCGCTGGCCCTGCTCGCCGTGGGCGCGGTCGGCATCGGGCTGTACCTGGACCGGCGCGGCGGCGACCCCGGGTTCTACCGTCCCGCGGCCGCGGCCGCGGGCGGCGGCGTTGCGCAGGCGCCCGGGCCGGCCACGCGTGCACCGACCGCCATCGGCAATCCGGACGACGCCCTGCTGCGCGCCGCCCCGGCTTCGGCCGCGGAGCGCTGGCTGGTTGCCGCCGAGCGCCAGCTGCGCGCCGGCCGGCTGACCGCGCCCGCGGGCGACAACGCCTACACCAGCCTGCTCAATGCCTGGCAGGCCGATCGCGAACACCTGCGCCTTGGGCCGGCGATCGACGGCCTGATCGACACCCTCGGGCAGCGCGCCGAGCGCGACTTCGCGTCCGGGCGGGTCGACGCCGCGCGCACCGGGGTGATGCAGGCCAGCCAGCTCGCCTCGCGGACCGCCCGCGCCGACGGTGCCGCGCTCCGCGCCCTGAAGCAGCGCATTGGCCGCGCGGTCGAGGCGCGCGTCGAGAAGGCGGCCGGGGCATTCGACCGCGCGGCCGGCCTCGACGCGGTCGAGGCCGCGCGCCGGATGGGCCTGGACGCGTCCCGGCTGGCCGACCTCGAACAGCGCGCGAGGGCCATTCCCGTCGCCGGCGAACGCCTGGGCGGCCCGGGCGTGGAGATGGTCCTGGTCCAGCAGGGCGGCCTCCGCCTCGGCGCCATGCGCAGGCTGGTCAGCCGCAAGGAGTACGCCGCCTTTGCCGACGCCACCGGACGCGAGCCGGCGCGCTGCCGGGAGCGCGCGTCGCTGCTGCGCGTGCTCGCGCCGCGCAACTGGCGCACGCCCGGCTTCGAGCAGAACGACAGCGATCCGGTGGCCTGCGTGTCCTGGGACGACGCCGGGGCATACACCGCCTGGCTGGGCCGGCGCGATGAACTCTACTACCGCCTGGCGACCGGCTCGGAGTGGGTCCGGCTGCCCGCCGTGGGCGGCGAGCGTCGCCTTGCGGAATGGAACATCGACTGCAGCGGCGACTGCGTGCGCCGCGTGAGCAGCGGCGCCAGCTGGCGCGCCGACGCCGCCGCCCCGGAGGGCCGGGAGGCCGGCCGGGGCTACGACGACGTCGGCTTCCGGCTGGTGCGCGACCTGGAGCGCGGCGGCTGAGCGCCCTCAGGCGCTCGAACCACTCCGGCCGGCGCCGCGGCCCCGACCACCGCGACTGCGTCCCGCCCTGGGCCCGGCATGGGCCTGGGCGGCCTGCGGCTGCGCCTTGCCGTGCCCGCCCTGGCGGTGCGCCGGCTGGCCCGCCGCGCGCGACGGCCGCCGCTCGCCGGCGGCCTGGGCATCCTTGCCCCGGCCTGCGCCCCGCTGGCCGCCGGGCCGCTGGCCGCCGGGCCGCTGGCCGCCCGGGCGCTGCGCCGCGGGACGCTGTCCGCGTCCGC
Organism: Gammaproteobacteria bacterium; assembly: GCA_012510865.1. Taxonomy (GTDB): domain Bacteria; phylum Pseudomonadota; class Gammaproteobacteria; order Xanthomonadales; family Xanthomonadaceae; genus Luteimonas. Next base: position 5,847 of record JAAZHF010000235.1, on the reverse strand, counting down.
CCTGGGGCGGCATCGGTGCGTCCAGCCGGATCGGGCGGCTGGGCTCGTAGCCCGCCACCACGTCCATGCGGATCTCGGCCTTGAGCATCTTCTGGATCTGGTTGAGCAGCGCGCCTTCTTCCGGCGACACCAGCGACAGCGCCTCGCCCGAGGCACCGGCGCGCCCCGTGCGACCGATGCGGTGGATGTAGTCCTCGGCCACCATCGGCAGGTCGTGGTTGATCACCAGCGGCAGGTTGGGGATGTCGAGCCCGCGCGCCGCGACGTCGGTCGCGACGAGGATCCGGGCACGCCCCGCCTTGAACGCGTCGAGCGCCTTCTGGCGCTGCGCCTGGCTCTTGTTGCCGTGGATCGCCACCGCCGGCAGGCCGGACTTCTCCAGCTGCTCGGCCAGGCGGTTGCAGCCGTGCTTGGTCTTGCCGAACACCAGCACCTGGTCGGTGTGGCGCGCGGCCAGCAGGTCCACCAGCAGGTCGCGCGTGCTGGCCGCGTCCACCGGATGGGCCCGGTGCACGATGGTCTCGGCGATGGTGTTCTGCGCGGCCACCTCGACCAGGCGCGGCTTGCGCATGTGCTCGATCGCCAGCGCCTTGATGCGGTCCTCGAAGGTCGCCGAGAACAGGAGCGTCTGGCGCTCCTTCGGCACCCGCGCCAGGATCCTGCGCATCGACGGCAGGAAGCCCATGTCGAGCATCCGATCGGCCTCGTCGAGCACGAGCATCTCGACCGCGTCGAGCTTGGCGTGGCCACTTTCCATGTGGTCGAGCAGGCGTCCCGGGCAGGCGACCAGGACGTCGACGCCGCGCCTCAGGTTCTCGATCTGGGGCTGCATTCCCGCGCCGCCGAAGATCGTGGTGACGTTCAGCCGCAGGTGGCGGCCGTAGTCCTTGATGCTTTCCGCGACCTGCACGGCGAGCTCGCGGGTCGGCACCAGCACCAGGGCGCGCGGCTTGCGCGGGCCCTTGGGCGGGGTTTCCTTCGCCAGCCGCTGCAGCAGCGGCAGGCCGAAGGCGGCCGTCTTGCCGGTGCCGGTCTGGGCGGCGCCCAGCACGTCGTGGCCGGCCAGCACCAGCGGGATCGCCTGGGCCTGGATCGGGGTGGGAACGGTGTAGCCGCTCGTTTCGAGCGTGCGCAGCAGCGCGGACGAGAGCCCGAGGGCCTCGAAGGTCCGGGGATCGGGCATGGGGTGAACTCCTGGTTCGCGGCTTGCCCGGCGCTTTCCGTGATCCGCGCTGCGGGCAATGGATTTGACGGCCGACCGGAGGCTCCGGGACCGTGTCTGCGCGACGAGAGACGTTCGGGAGTTAAAGGGCCGGGCCGCCCTGGGGCGTCCGCGGCTGGGCAATGACCGGATAACGGACTGCCGTGCGCCAACCGGTGCATGATACGGGAAGATGGCTTCCGCCGATACCTCACAGCTCCTGCACGTGGTCGTGCTGCTGGCGGCCGCGGTCGTGGCCGTGCCGCTGTTCCGGCGGCTCGGGCTCGGCTCGGTGCTGGGCTACCTGGCCGCCGGCGTGGTCATCGGCCCCTTCGGCTTCGCGCTGTTCGCACGCCCGGAAGCCATCCTCCACGTCGCCGAGCTCGGCGTGGTGCTGTTCCTGTTCGTGGTCGGGATGGAGATGCGTCCCTCGCACCTGTGGGCGCTGCGGCGGCAGATCTTCGGGCTCGGGCCGCTCCAGATCGGCGCGTGCGCACTCGTGCTCACCGGCGCGGGGCTGCTGCTGGGCCTCGATCCGCCGGTGGCATTCATCGCCGCGTCGGGCTTCGTGCTCACCTCCACCGCGATCGTCATGCAGATGCTGGCCGAACGCGGCGACATCGCCACCGCGCGCGGGCAGAAGATGGTGTCGATCCTCCTGTTCGAGGACCTGCTGATCGTGCCGCTGCTGGCGCTGGTGGCCTTCATGTCGCCGGCGCACGGCAGCGACGACGGCGGCTCGCGCCTGCTCGCGATCGGCACCGCCGCCGGCGCGATCGCGGCGCTGGTGGCGGCCGGGCTGTTCCTCCTCAACCCGCTGTTCCGCCTGCTGGCCGCGGCGCGCGCGCGCGAGGTGATGACCGCGGCCGCCCTGCTGGTGGTGCTCGGCGCGGCGCTGCTGATGGAAATGGGCGGGCTGTCGATGGCCATGGGCGCGTTCATCGCCGGCGTGCTGCTGTCCGAGTCGACCTTCCGCCACCAGATCGAAGCCGACATCGAGCCGTTCCGCGGACTGCTGCTGGGGCTGTTCTTCCTCGCGGTCGGCATGTCGCTCGACCTGGCGGTGGTCGCGGCCGACTGGCGCTTCGTGCTGTTGGCGGTGCCGCTGATGATGGTCGCCAAGGCGTCGTGCATCTACGCCGTGGCGCGCCTGCTGCGTGCGTCCCGTGCCGATGCCTTCGACCGCGCCGTCCTGATGGCGCAGGGCGGCGAGTTCGCCTTCGTGCTGTACTCCGCGGCGCAGGCGGAGGGCGTGGTTCCCGCCGTCGTCAACAACGCCATGACGGCGGTCGTCGTGCTGTCCATGGCGCTCACTCCGCTGGCGGTGATCGCCACGCGCCGGGCCGGCCGCCGGGCGGCCGCCAGCCTGGACGGGGTGGAGCCGGCCTCCGGCCAGTCCGGGAGCGTGCTGATCATCGGCTTCGGCCGCTTCGGCCAGGTGATGAGCCAGTCGCTGCTCGCGCGCGACGTCGACGTCACCATCATCGACAGCGACGTCGAGATGATCCGCAGCGCCGCCACCTTCGGCTTCAAGGTCTACTACGGCGACGGCACGCGGCTCGACGTCCTGCACGCCTCCGGGGCCGGAAGCGCGCGCGCGATCGCGGTCTGCGTGGACGACGCGGCCGCGGCCGACCGGATCGTCGAACTGGCGAAGTCGGCCTTCCCGCAGGCACGGCTGCTCGTGCGCGCCTACGACCGCGCGCACAAGCTGCGCCTGGCCGCGGCGGGCGTGGACGTGGCGATCCGCGAGACCTTCGGCTCGGCGCTGCAGTTCGGCGAGGCCGCGCTGCGCCAGCTCGACGTGGATCCCGAGGAGGCCGCCCGCGTCACCGCCGAGGTGCGCAAGCTCGAGGCCGAGCGCTTCGAGCTCGAACGCTCGGCGGGCATCGGCGCCGGCGCCGGCCTCATGCGCACCAACACCGGACCGAAGCCGACGCCGCTCACCGCGCCGCGGCGGCAGGCACGGGTCCTCGGGCCGACGGGCGACGATCCGCCGGCCCCGCCGGCCCCGCCGGCATGACCTTCTGCACCCCCGGCGCCCCGGCGGCAGGCGTAGATTCGGACATCCGGCCCAGCGCGGGCCGATCCCTTCCCACCGACATGCCCTCCGGGGCGGAGTTCACCGTGAGCCGATCTTTCAAGCCCGCACCCAGAATCCTGCTGCTGTCACTCGCCGTCGCCACCGCCGTCGCCGGCTGCCAGCGCGACGCCACCCCGACGGCGGCGGCGCCCGTGGCCGATGCGCCCAGGTACACGCTCGACGAATCGGCCCTGCCCGACGTCAACCGGTTCCAGGCCAGCGACATCGACGCCGCCGTCAGCGCCTGCACGGACCTGGGCGCACACGTCAACGGCACCTGGCTGGCCGCCAACCCCGTGCCGGACGACCGCACCTCGTGGGGCGCGTTCGAGATGCTCGACGACCGGTCGCAGGCCATCCAGCGCCAGCTCGCCGCGCAGGCCGCGGCCGCCGCGGACGCGACCGGGGTCGAGAAGATCGTCGGCGACTTCTGGGCCACCGGGCTCGATGCCGACGCCATCAACGCACAGGGCCTGGCGCCGCTGGAGCCCGAACTCGCCGCCATCGCCGCGCTGGATGCGCCCGCGAAGATCGCCGACTACCTGCGCAGCAGCGCCGCCAAGGGACAGTTCACGGTGTTCGGCTTCGGCCCCGAGGCCGACTTCATGGATTCGTCCATGAACATCGCCTATGCGTTCCAGGCCGGCCTCGGCCTGCCCGACAGGACCTACTACTTCGACGCCGTCAAGAAGGACAAGCTCGAGGCGTACCAGGCGCACGTCGCCAGGGTCCTGGAGCTGTCCGGCGTGCCCGCCGCCGAGGCCGCCGGCCAGGCCGCCGACGTGGTCGCCTTCGAGACCCGGCTGGCGAAGGTGTCGAAGTCGCGCGAGGAGATGGCGCGCGACGTCAGCCTGTTCTACAACCCGGTCAGCCCGGCCGAGGCCGCCGCGCTGGCGCCGAATTTCCCGTGGACCGCGTTCTTCGAATCGCAGGGCCTGGCCGTGCCGGAGAAGTTCTCGCTGGCGATCCCCGACTTCCACGCCGAGGTCAGCGCCATGATCGGCGACGTCGACCCGGCGACCTGGCGGTCCTACCTGCGCTTCCACACGGTCGACAGTGCGTCGCCCTACCTTGCCGACGAGTTCGCGCGCGAGCACTTCAACTTCTATTCCGCCACGCTGCGCGGGCAGAAGGAGATGAAGGAGCGCGGCAAGCGCGTGCTCGACACCATCGAGGAGCAGGCCGGCGAGGCGCTGGGCCGGATGTACGTCGAAGTCGCCTTTTCACCGGAGGCGAAGGCGCGCATGGAAGCGCTCGTCGCGAACCTCGGCGAGGCGCTGAAGGAGCGCATCCAGGCGCTTGACTGGATGTCCGACGAAACCAAGGCCAAGGCCATGGAGAAGTGGGCCGCGTTCACGCCGAAGATCGGCTATCCCGACAAGTGGCGCGACTGGTCGGGCCTGGAATCCGACCGCGACAGCTACCTCGCGAACGTGCTCGCCGCCAACGAGTTCAACTACCGCTGGAACCTGTCCAAGATCGGCAAGCCCGTCGACAGGACCGAGTGGGGCATGCCGCCGCAGATGGTCAACGCCTACTACAACCCGCTGCAGAACGAGATCGTGTTCCCGGCGGCGATCCTGCAACCGCCCTTCTTCGACCCCGAGGCCGACGACGCGCTCAACTATGGCGGCATCGGCGCGGTGATCGGGCACGAGATGATCCACGGCTACGACGACCAGGGCAGCCGCTTCGACGCCAGCGGCAAGTTCTCGAACTGGTGGACCGAGGCCGACGCCGCGGGCTTCCAGGCCCTGACCGACAAGCTGGTCGCCCAGTTCGACGGCTACGAGGCCGCCCCGGGGCTGAAGGTCAACGGCAAGCTCACCCTCGGCGAGAACATCGCCGACCTGGGCGGCCTGGCCACCGCGTACGACGCGATGAAGAAGGCCACCGCCGGAAGCGAGGACCCGATGATCGACGGCCTGTCCCGCGACCAGCGCTTCTTCGCCAACTGGGCGACGGTTTGGCGCAGGAACTTCACCCCCGACGAGCTCAAGGTGCGCATCGCGACCGACCCGCACGCGCCGGCGAACTTCCGCGCGATCGGCGCGCCCTCGAACCTGCCGGCCTTCGCCGCCGCGTTCCAGTGCAAGCCGGGCGACCCGATGGTCCGCGAAGGCGACGCCCGCGTAGTCATCTGGTAGGCCACGACCGGACACGCACGAAGGAGGCCCGGCATCGCCGGTCCTTTTTCGTGGCGCGACCGCCGTCCCGGTTCCGTCACCCAGGCCCCTGCGGGCACGTTCCCCGCCGGGCCGCTTGCTAGACTGCGCCGGACGCCCAGCAGGACCCCTCGATGCTGCCCAGGATCTCCCCCATCGCCCTCGCGCTCACCGCCAGCCTCGCCGTCGCCATGGCGGCGCCGGACGCCTCGGCGCAGCGCCGCGCCGCCCGTGCACCCGCAGGCCCCACGGCCTGCGGCGACTTCCACGCCTTCATCAACAAGGACTGGCCGGCCGCCAACCCGGCACCCGCCAGCGGCGGCGTATCCGCCCTCGGCGAGCTCCAGGCGCGCGTGCTCGGACAGCAGCGCGAACTGCTCGCCGGCGCGATGGAGGCT
>JAAZHF010000234.1 GCA_012510865.1 Gammaproteobacteria bacterium | reverse complement strand
GTGGCCCCCACCGGAAAAGGAGGTTGCGATGCTCCTCGAAACCCACGGCCAGCAGATGGACGTCACCCCAGCGCTGCGCGACTACGTCGAGACCAAGCTCGGCCGCCTCTCGCGCCTGTACGACCCGCCGCTCCAGGTCCGCACGCAGCTCAGCATCGACAAGCCCGACCACCGCGCCGAAGCGACGGTCATGGTGTCCGGCAAGACGCTCCATGCCGACGCGCGCGCCGCCGACATGTACGCGGCCATCGACCTCCTGGCCGACAAGCTCGACCGGATGCTGGTCAAGGAAAAGAAGAAGATGATCGACCAGCACCGCCGCGGCGGGAACCCCGTCAGGGACGGCGAGTTCGGCTGACGCGCGCGGGAACAGGGGGATGCCTTACACCGACCTGCTGGCCGCGGACCGGATCGTCCAGGTGGTGGAGCCGGGCAGCCGCGACCAGGTGCTGGACGTGGCCGCCAGGCTCCTTGGCGGGAACTCCCCCGAGTGGACCCCGGTCATCGCCACGGCCCTGCGCGGCCGCGAGGCGGTCGGCAGCACCGGGATCGGGCGCGGCGTGGCCATCCCCCACTGCCGCAGCGATGCCTTCACGGAGCCCCGCGCCGCCTTCCTGAGGCTGGCCACCGCGGTGGATTTCGATGCACGCGACGGCCAGCCGGTCGACCTGGTGTTCGCCATGACCACCCCCGGCGACCGCGCCCAGGAACACCTCGACACGCTGTCGGAGCTGGCCGGCCTGTTCGCCGACGCCGGCTTCCGGGACGCGGTGCGCGCGGCGCGCGACATCACCGCCCTGCGCGGCATGCTGCTGCAGGGCGGGGGCGACCGGAGGGCTTCGGCGTGAAGGCGGCGATCACCGCGCAGGAGCTGTTCGACCAGCTCCGCGAGCGGCTCGACCTGCGCTGGCTCGCGGGCCAGGCAGGCGCCTCGCGCCAGCTCGAGGCGGTGGACACCGTGTCGCGCCGGCCCTCGCTGGCCGGCTACCTCAACACCATCTATCCCAACAAAGTGCAGATCCTCGGCAGCGAGGAGCTGGCCTGGCTGGACGGACTCGAACCGCGGCAGCGCTGGGAGACGCTCGAGCGGATCCTGCAGTTCGGTCCGCTGGCGCTGGTCGTCAACAAGGGCCAACCCTGCCCGGAAGACCTGGCCGACATGGCCGAGGAGTCGGGCGTGGCGCTGTGGTCGTCCACGCGCCGCGGGCACGAGCTGTACAACGTGCTGCAGTACCACCTGGCCGGCGCGCTCGCGCCGCGGGTCACGCTGCACGGCGTGTTCATGGAGATCTATTCGATCGGCGTGCTGATCACCGGTGAATCCGGCACCGGCAAGAGCGAGCTGGCGCTGGAGCTGGTGACGCGGGGCCACCGCCTGGTGGCCGACGACGCACCGGAGTTCGCCCAGATCGCCCCCGACGTGCTCGACGGGACCTGCCCCGAGCTCCTGCAGGACCTGCTGGAGCTTCGCGGCCTGGGCGTGCTCAACATCCGCGAGATGTTCGGCGACACCGCGGTGAAGCGGAACAAGTACCTGCGGCTGATCGTGCACCTGGCCCGCCCGGAAAGCGCCCCGGCGGGACGCGACGCAAGCGGCATGGTGCGCCTGACCGGCGACCTCGGGTCGCGCCGGGTGCTCGACCTCGACGTGCCGATGATCACCCTGCCGGTCATGCCGGGGCGGAACCTGGCGGTGCTCACCGAAGCGGCCGCGCGCGTGCACGTGCTGCGATCGAAGGGCGTCGACCCGGCGGCCGCCTTCCTGGCCCGCCATTCCCAGTTCCTCGAGCGGAGCACGCCATGAACGCCGGTGGCAACTCGCTGGTCATCGTCAGCGGCATGTCGGGCAGCGGCAAGACCGTCGCCCTGAACACCCTGGAAGACCTCGACTACTACTGCGTCGACAACCTCCCGGCCGAACTGCTGCCCGATTTCGTGCGCAGCGCCACCCACCCCGAGCGCGCGTCGCAGAAGCTGGCGGTGGGCATCGACGTGCGCAGCCGCGGGGACCTCGCGAACATCCCCGAATGGCTGTCCGCGGTCGGCGGCATGGGCTTCGACCCGAAGCTGGTGTTCTTCGATACCGCCGACGCGGTCCTGCTGAAGCGCTACGCCGACACCCGCCGCCGGCACCCGCTGACGCGGCTGGGGCTGGCGCTGTCGGACGCCATCGCGCTCGAGCGGCAGGTGCTGCGGCCGCTGAGCTCGCTTGCCGACATCATCATCGACACCAGCGAGCTCAACGTGCACCAGCTGCGCCGACGGGTCCTGACCGAGCTCGGGCTCGGCATGGACTCGTCGCTGTCGCTGCTGTTCGAATCCTTCGCCTACCGCCGCGGCGTGCCGCCGGACGCGGACTTCGTCTTCGACGCGCGCGCCCTCCCCAACCCCCACTGGGACGCGCGGCTGCGCCCGCTGTCCGGCCGGGACGGGCCGGTCCGCGACTACTTCGCCGGCCAGCCGGAGGTCGCCGAGTACCTTCAGCAGGTCAACGCCTTCCTCGACGCGTGGCTGCCGCGCATGCATTCGTCCACGCGCAGCTACGTCACCGTGGCCTTCGGCTGCACCGGCGGCCGGCACCGGTCCGTCTTCCTGGCCGAGGCCGCCGCGGAGCACGCGCGCAGCCGGGGCTGGAACGAGGTGGCGACCCACCACAGGGAGCTCGACTGAGCCCCGCGGCCGGCCGCCGGGCCGCGCTTCGCCGCGTGGCGTCGCTCTGCTAACTTGTGGCGATGGCCGTCGGCATCCTGCTCGTCACGCACCAGGGGATCGGCACCGCGCTCGCCGCGGTGGCGACCCGCCTGCTGGGCACCCTCCCGCTGGCCGTCGAGGTTTTCGAGGTCCGCTTCGACGCCGACCCCGACGCCGCGCTCCCGGCCGCCAGCGCCGCGCTGCGCCGCGCCGACTGCGGCGACGGCGTGCTCGTGCTGACCGACGTGTATGGCGCGACGCCGGCCAACGTCGCCGCGCGCCTGGCCCACCTCGGCACGCCCGTGCGCCGGGTGTCCGCGCTGAGCCTGCCGATGCTCCTGCGCGTGCTGAACTATCCCGAGCTCGCGCTCGCCGAACTTCCCGCGGTCGCGGCCGCGGGTGCCCGCAACGGAGTGGTGCTCGATGACGCATGAGGCGGCCCGGCCATGATCGAACGTGAACTCGTCGTCGCCAACCGGCTGGGGCTGCACGCGCGTGCGACCGCCCGCCTGGTCCAGCTGCTGTCCGACTACGAGGTCGACGCCACCCTCACCGCGAAGGGCCGGGAGGTGAACGCCAAGAGCATCATGGGCGTCATGCTGCTCGCGGCCGGCACCGGCACCGCGGTCACGCTGCGGGTCGAGGGCGCGGACGAGCAGGCCGCGGCCGACGCCGTGTGCGCGCTGTTCGAACGCCGCTTCGACGAGGACGGCTGATGCGCCAGCTGTTCCCCGGCCAGGGCGCATCGCGGGGCAATGCCCTCGGCCGGGCGCGGGTCCGACAGCCGCATGCGCTGGAGGTGGCCGAGGAACGGATCCCGCGCGCGGCCGTGCCCGCCGAGGTCGCCCGGCTGCACGAGGCCATCGCGACCGTGCGCGCCGAACTGGCGGGGCTGCGCGCACGTCTGCACGGGGCGCTGGCGGTCGAGGTGGGCGAATTCCTCGACCTGCATGCGCTCCTGCTCGACGACCCGGAGCTGCTTCAGGGCCTCGACGAACTGGTCACCCGCGAACGCTACGGCGCCGACTACGCGCTGCGCGTGCAGCGGGACCGGCTCGCCGCGGTCTTCGAAGGCATGGACGACCCCTACTTCCGCAGCCGGGTGGAAGACCTCGACCACGTGATCGGGCGCATCCATTCGGCCCTGCACAGCCACGACGCCGAGGTCAGCGGCATCGCCGGGGAGATCCTCGTCGCCGACACCCTGGCGCCCTCGGAGGTCGCGCGCCTGCACGCACGCGGCGTCCTCGGCATCGTGACCGGCGGCGGGAGCATGCTTTCGCACAGTGCGATCCTCGCCCGCAGCCTGCACCTGCCGCTGGTCGTCGGGGCCCCGCAGGCGCTCGCGCAGGTGAACGACGGCGACGTGCTCCTGATCGACGGCGCGACCGGCCTGGTCATCGTCGATCCGGACGCCGACGACCTGCGCGCGCACCGCGAGCGCGTGCGCGAGGGCAAGCGCGAGCGCCGCCAACTGCACCGGCTGCGGCGCGAGCCATCGCGCACCGTCGACGGCGTCGACGTCCGCCTGTACGCCAACGCGGAGAGCCGCGAGGACGTGGCCGAAGCGCATTCGCTCGGGGCCGCGGGCATCGGCCTGTACCGGACCGAGTTCCTGTTCCTGCAGCGCGACCACCTGCCCACCGAGGAGGAGCAGTTCGTCGCCTACCGTGACCTGGTGCTGGGCATGACCGGGCGCACCACGACCATCCGCATCCTCGACATCGGCGCCGACAAGGCCGACGGCAGCGGGTTGGCCCTTCCCTTCGAACCCAACCCGGCGATGGGCGTCCGCGGCGTCCGGCTGGCGCTCCGGCGTCGCGACGTCTTCGCCACCCAGCTGCGTGCGATCCTGCGCGCCTCGGGCTACGGCCCGGTCCGCGTCCTGCTGCCGATGGTCGCCCGGCGCGAGGAGCTGGTGGCGGCGCGGCGGATGCTCCGCCTGGCCACGACCCGCCTGCGCGACGAAGGCCATGCAGTGGCCGAGGGGATCCCGCTCGGCGCGATGATCGAGGTGCCGGCGGCCGCGATCGCGCTCCCGACCCTGGTCGATCTCGTGGACTTCGTCTCGATCGGCACCAACGACCTGGTCCAGTACCTGCTCGCGGCCGACCGCGGGAACGACGCGCTCCCGGAGCTGCACAGCCCGCTGCACCCGGCGGTGCTGCAGCTGCTGCAGCAGGTGATCTCGACCGCGCGCGGCCACGGCCGCCCGGCCGCGGTCTGCGGCGAGATGGCGGGCGATCCGATGCTCACGCCGCTGCTGCTCGCCCTCGGCCTGGAGGAATTCAGCGTGCATCCCTCGACCCTGCTGGAGGTGCGGCGCGAAGTGCGCGCACACGACCTCTCGGCCCTGCGCGCCAGGGCGCCCGCGCTGCTGCGCGCCCGCGACCGCGCCGGCATCGAGCGCTGGCTGTCCTCGCTGGTGCCGGCATGAGCGGCCGGTCGCTGCGCGGCGTCGTGGCCGCGCCCGTGGTCGCCGGGGCCGATTCCCTCCGCGAGGCCTTCCTCGGGGCCCGGCCCTTCCGCCACTGCGTCGTCGACGGGTTCCTCGAGCCGGCCTTCGCCGCGTCCCTGCTTGCGCAGTTCCCGGACTTCGAGCAGGGCCACTTCCTCAACGAGGACGGCGTCGCCGGCGGCAAGTCCACGGTCGAGCGCATCCGTGCGCTCGGCGACGCCTTCGCCGCGCTGGACGACTGCGTCCGGTCGCCGGACTTCCTCGCGCTCGTGGGCCACGTGACCGGCATCGACGACCTGCTCTACGACCCGGAGTACTTCGGCGGCGGCACCCACGAGAACCGCGACGGCCAGAGCCTCGACGCCCACATCGACTTCAACATGCATCCGACGACGGGCTGGCACCGGCGGCTGAACCTGATCGTGTACCTCAACCACGGGTGGCGGGAGGAATGGGGCGGCACCCTGCAGCTGCACCGCGATCCCCGCGACCCCGCGACCGACGAAGTCACCTCCATCGCGCCGCTCTTCAACCGCTGCGTGGTGTTCGAGACCACCGAGCAGAGCTGGCACGGCTTCCCGCCGATCCGGCTTCCCCCCGGACAGGCGTCCACGAGCCGCAAGTCGGTCGCGCTGTACTTCTACACCCGCCAGCGCCCCGCCCGGGAGCTGGCATCCCGCCACTCGACGGTCTACGTGGACCGTCCGCTGCCCGACCACCTCCGCCCCGGCCACGTGCTCAGCGATGGCGACGTCGCCGAACTGCGCGAGCTGCTGGCGCGCCGGGACGCACACAGCAGGCGCCTCTATGCCGAACTGGGGACCCTGCAGGCCGAGCTCGACCGCGGCTTCGCGGGGCGCGTGTTCGCCGCCGCCCGCCGGGTGCGCGCGCGGCTGCGTCGCTGAGCGGGGACCGCGGCCCGTGCACCGGCGGCGGCAGCGGGCGATAATGCGCGCATGAACGCCTGATCCCTGTCGCGCAGCCCGTCGCGCGACGCGCTCCTCGGAAGCATTCCATGGCCGAAGCCGTCCGCCACGACAAGACCGCGCGCCAGCTGCGACTGCTGTCCGATGCACTGGACAGCGGCAGGCTCGGCCCCGTGCGCCGGCTGGTCAACACCCTGGCGCCGGCCGAGATCGGCAACCTCCTCGAATCGCTGCCGCCCGACCGCCGCATGGTGGTCTGGGGCCTGGTCGACCCCGAGGACGACGGCGAGGTGCTGGTCCACGTCGGCGACGAGGTGCGCGAGGGCCTGCTGGCCGACATGGATCCCGACGAGATCGTCGCCGCGGTCGAGGACCTCGACATCGACGACCTCGCGGACCTGGTGGAGGACCTCCCGGGCACGGTGATCGACGAGGTCCTGAAGTCCATGGACCGCGAGAACCGCGCGCGCCTGGAGCAGGCCCTGTCCTACCCGGAGGACACCGCCGGCCGGCTGATGAACCCGGACGTGGTGACGGTGCGCGCCGACACCACCGTGGACGTCGTGCTGCGCTTCCTCCGGCTGCGGGGCGAGCTGCCCGACAACACCGACCACCTGTACGTGGTCAACCGCCGCCACCAGCTGCTGGGCTGGGTCGCGCTGCAGGACCTGGTGACCAGCGAGCCTGGCAGCCCCATCAACAAGCTGATCGACGACGAGCTGACCGCGATCCACGTCGGCGACTCCGCGGAATCGGTCGCGCGGCAGTTCTCCGACCACGACTGGGTCTCCGCCCCGGTGGTCGACGAGGGCAACGTCCTGCTCGGGCGCATCACCATCGACGACGTGGTCGACATCATCCGCGAGCAGGCCGAGCACCAGGCGCTGAGTGCCGCCGGCCTGGACGAGGACGAGGACCTGTTCTCGCCGGTGCGGCGCGCGGTGCGCGGGCGCGTGGTCTGGCTCGGCATCAACCTGATGACGGCCTTCCTCGCCGCCTTCGTGATCGGCCGCTTCGAGGCCACGATCGAGCGGATCGTCGCGCTGGCGGTGCTGATGCCGATCGTCGCGGGCATCGGCGGCAACGCCGGCATGCAGGTGCTGACGTTGATGGTGCGCGGCCTCGCGCTGGGCCAGGTCGGCGCCAGCAACGCCGGCCTGCTGCTGTGGAAAGAGCTGCGCGTGGCGTCGATCAACGGGCTGCTCATCGGCGGCTTCGTCGGCCTGGTCTCGGTGGCCTGGTTCCAGGACTGGATGCTCGGGGTGGTGATCACCGCCGCGCTGGTCATCAACTTCGCCTCCGCGGCGCTGGCCGGCGTGCTCGTGCCGCTGGCGATGAAACGCGCCGACATCGATCCGGCCGTGGCCGGTGGCGTGGTCGTGACCGCGGTGACCGACGTCGTGGGCTTCTTCAGCTTCCTCGGGCTGGCGACCGTCGTGCTGCTGCGCTGAGACGCCGGCCCGCGGGTCTCAGGCCAGCAGCGCCTCCAGCACCGCCATGCGCACGGCCACTCCGTTCTCCACCTGCTTCAGCACCAGCGACCGCGGGCCGTCCGCGACCTCGTCGCTGATCTCGACGCCGCGGTTCATCGGGCCGGGGTGCAGGACCACGGCGTCCGGCGCCGCGCGCCGCAGGCGGGCCGCGGTCAGGCCGTAGTCCCGATGGTAGGCCTCGAGCGAGGGCACCAGCCCTTCCAGCATCCGCTCGCGCTGCAGGCGCAGCATGAAGACCGCATCCACGCCCTCGAGCGCGGCGTCGAGGTCGTCCACGACGGCGCAGCCTTCGAGCAGGCCGTCCTCGGGCAGCAGGGCAGCGGGGGCGCAGGCACGGACCTCCCCGATGCCCAGCGCGCGCAGGGCGTGCAGCCCCGAGCGCGCCACGCGCGAATGCCGGATGTCGCCGACGATCGCAACCCTGCGCCGCGCGAAATCGCCGCCCTTCGCCTGGCGCAGCGTGAGCACGTCGAGCAGGCCCTGGGTGGGGTGCGCGCTGCGGCCATCGCCGGCGTTGACCACCGCGGTGCCCGGCCGGGCCGCCGCGGCCAGCATCGCTGCGGCGCCGTCGTCGCGATGGCGCACGATGAAGCCGCGCACGCCCATGGCCTCGATGTTGCGCAGGGTGTCGAGCGCGGTCTCGCCCTTGTTCGTGGACGAGGTCGACGCATCGAAGGCGAGCACGTCCGCGCCCAGCCGCTGCGCGGCGCGCTGGAACGAAAGCCGCGTGCGCGTGGACGGTTCGAAGAAGAGCGTGCACACGGCGATGCCGTCCAGGGCTCGCCGCGGGTCGGCGCCACCGTGGCCATCCAGGAAGGCCTGGGCGCGGTCGAGGAGGGCCACGATCGCCGCGCGGGGCAGGCCATCGAGGGTGAGCAGGTGGCGCTGGCGGCCATCTTCGGGGGTCTGCAGGGTCATGCGCGCGGCTCGCCGGGCGGGGGTTCGGGTTCGACGGGTACCGCGTCGGCCGGCGCGGCCAGCCAGCGCTCGACGATGACCGCCGCGGCCACGGCGTCCAGCGCCGCCGCGTCGCGGCGGCGGCGGCGGCCCTCGGCGCGGTCGACGGCGAAGCGCTGCGCGGCCGCGATCGAACTCGAGCGTGCGGCGACCATCACCACCGGCAGGCCGCAGCGCCGCCCGAGCTCGCGCGCGAAGGCCCGGGCGCGGACGCGGATCGGCTGGTCTCCGCCGTCCAGCGTCATCGGGTCGCCGACCACGCAGCCGTCCGGCCGCCACTCCCGGAGCAGGCGTTCGACCGCGCTCCAGTCCACCTGGCCGGAGTGGACGTCGACCACCGCGCGCGCCCGCGCGCCGTGTCCGAAGCTGCTGCCGACGGCCACGCCGATGCGGCGCGCGCCGACGTCGAAGCCGAGCAC
>JAAZHF010000233.1 GCA_012510865.1 Gammaproteobacteria bacterium | reverse complement strand
GCCGAACGTGAAGGGGCTGCGCGGTCCGCTGGGCTGCCTGACGCAGGCGCGCTACGGCATCACCTGGGGCCCGATCGGCGCCGCCATCGCCTGCCTCGACGAGGCCCTGGCGTATTCGAAGGAACGCATCCTGTTCGGCCGCCCGGTGGCGGCCACGCAGAGCGCGCAGGTCAAGATGGCCGACTGGGCGCGGCGCATCACCTCGGCGCAGCTCCTGAGCCTGCAGCTCGGCCGCCTGAAGGATGCGGGGAAGATGCAGCCGACCCAGGTCAGCCTGGCCAAGTGGAACAACTGCCGCATGGCCATCGACATCGCCCGCGAGGCGCGCGACCTGCTCGGAGGCGCCGGCATCACCACCGAGCACAGCCCGATCCGCCACGCGCTCAACCTGGAATCGGTGATCACCTACGAGGGCACCGAGACCGTCCACCAGCTGGTGGTCGGCCGCGAGCTGACCGGCATCAACGCGTTCTGAAACCGCGTCCCCGGGGAGGGGAGGCCAGGGGTGGGGGATCGCGATGATCGACGGCGGGCCTGCAATCGAGACCGGACGGCTGCTCCTGAGGGTGCCGCGGATCGGTGACTTCGACCGTTTCGCCGAGCTCATCGGCAACGAGGAGGCCGCGCGCCACATCGGCGGGCACGCGTCGCGGGCCGCCGCCTGGCGCAGGTTCCTGCAGCAGCCGGGCGCCTGGGCGCTGCAGGGCTTCGGCATGTTCTCGGTCGTCGACCGCGACACCGGCCTGTGGCTGGGCCAGGCCGGGCCGTGGAGGCCGGAGGGCTGGCCCGGCAACGAGATCGGCTACTCCTTCCACCCCGATGCCTGGGGCCGCGGCTATGCCACCGAGGCCGCCTCGGCGGCGATCGACTGGGCGCTGGCCCACCTTGGCTGGCAGGACTTCATCCACTGCATCGCGCCGGCCAACCTGGCCTCGCAGCGCGTCGCCACGAGGCTGGGGTCCACCCTGCTCGGCCCGGGCACGCTGCCCGCGCCCTACGAGAACGAGCCGGTCCAGGTCTGGGGCCAGTCGGCCCGGGACTGGACCGCCCGCCGCGACGGACGCGGCGCATCGTGCTGAGGCTCGTCGGCGCGGCGCTTGCCTGCATGGCCCTGGCCGCCGCCGCGCTGGCGCCGGCGCCGGCGCGGGCCGCGGCGCAGGTGGTGCTCGCCCCGGACCCGGCCTGGGTCGAACTGCTGCCGGTCCGCGGCGAGGCCGAGTCCACGCCCGCCGAGGACGGCACCCGCTACCTGCTGGTCGACGACCAGGTGAGCCTGCTCGGGGCCGAGCCGGCGTGGCACCGGCGCCTGGTCGAGCGCGTCGTCCACGAGAGCGGGCTGGCCACGGCGGCCCGCCTGTCGATCGATTTCCAGCCGCTGTACCAGCGCGTCGAGCTGCACGCGATCGAGATCGTGCGCGACGACCGGCGCCTGGACTACCGCGGGCGCGCCGACGTGCAGGTGCTGCGGCGCGAGTCCGACATGGAGTCGGGCATCCTCGACGGCCGCCTGACGGTGCAGGTGACCGTGCCCGACGTGCGCGTCGGCGACCGGCTCGACTACCGCTTCAGCGTCATCGGCTTCAATCCCATCTTCGGCGACGACTACCACGACGCCTACGCCGCGGCCTATGGCGTGCCCGTGGGCGAGCGCCGGGTGCGCTTCGTGCATCCGCCGGGCGTGGAGCTGAAGCACCAGGTCGACCGGCCGGGGTTCGCGCGGCGCGAAGGCGGCGGCCCCGGCTTCCGCAGCCTCGAACTGCGCGCGAGCGACGTGCCGGGCGTGCTCGAGGACCCCGATACGCCGCAGTGGCACGACGCGGCCGGCCGGCTGCGCTTCACGACCTCGGCCGGCTGGCCGTCGGTGGCGCGCTGGGCGGCGCCGCTGTACCCGCGGCGCCTGACCGACCGCGCCCTGGCCCGCGACCTCGTGCAACGGCTGCGCCTCGACCCGGCGGATCCGCTCGGATCGATGGAGCGCGCGATCGCCTTCGTGCAGGGCGAGGTCCGCTACACCGCGATCGACATGGGCAGCAATTCGCACTCACCCAGTCCGCCCGAGACCACGCTGGAGCGCCGCTTCGGCGACTGCAAGGACAAGTCGACCCTGCTGGTCGCGCTGCTCGCGGAGGCCGGCATCGAGGCCGAGCCGGTGCTCGTCAACACCGTGGCGCGCGCGGCGATCCGCGACCGGCTGCCGAGCCCCTTCGCCTTCGACCACGTGGTCG
>JAAZHF010000232.1 GCA_012510865.1 Gammaproteobacteria bacterium | reverse complement strand
GGCTGAAATAGCCCTCGAAGGCCTGCGACAGCGTCGGCGCGTCCAGCGGCACCATGCCCTGGTAGCGCGTGGCGTCGCGGCTGCCGAAGCCGGGATTCTCGATCGTGATCGCCAGCAGCGCGTCGTCGCCGAGCCCGGCGAGGCCGACCGGCTCGTCCGCGTCGTCGGCCAGGCGCGCGATCCCGCGCAGGGTGCCGTCGGCCGTGCATTCCGCGAACAGGGTGCGCAGGGCCGCGTCGCTGCGCAGCTGCACGGACAGCCGGCCGTCCACCTTGACGTGCCCCGTGAACAGCGCGGCGGCCACGGTGGCTTCGCCGAGCAGGTCGCGCGCCGCGGGTGGATAGTCGTCCGCGGAGGCGATGCGGCGCCACGTGTCGCCCAGGTGCACGTGCACGCCGCGCACGCCGGCGCGTGGCAGCAGGAAGCGGGTGAGATGGTCGTGTCCGTCCCGCGGGCGGGGGGCGTCGTCGGTCATGGGGGTTCCGGTTGCGATTGTGGCCGAGGCCGGCGGCTGGATAATCGCCGCATCGGCCCTGCGGGCGAATGCTGGAGATGGGGATGGCGCGGAGCGGGGACAAGGAGGCCGGGCGATCGCCGCCGGCGGCAGGCCGGCGCAGGCGCAGTCGCTGGCACTGGCTGTGGAAGCTGCCGCTGGCGCTGGCCCTGCTCAGCATCGCCCAGGTGCTGGCGCTGCGCTTCGTGGACCCGCCGTTCTCGTCGTTCATGGCGATCCGCTGGTTCGAAGCCGTGGGCGCGGGCGACGCCGGCTTCCGCATCGCCCATGACTGGCGCGACCTCGACCGGATCGCGCCGTCGCTCGCGGTCGCGGTCGTCGCCGCGGAGGACCAGAACTTCGCGAGGCACCGCGGCTTCGACCTCGACGCCATCGAGCGCGCGCGCGCCCACAATGCCCGCGGCGGCCGCACGCGCGGGGCGAGCACGATCAGCCAGCAGCTGGCGAAGAACCTGTTCCTGTGGGGCGGCCGCAGCTGGGTGCGCAAGGGCGCGGAGGCCTGGTACACCCTGTGGATCGAGCTGCTCTGGCCGAAGCAGCGCATCCTCGAGGTCTACCTGAACGTCGCCGAGTTCGGTGACGGGATCTACGGCGCGCAGGCCGCGGCACGCAGCTACTGGGGCAAGGACGCGGATGCCCTGACGGTGGCCGAGAGCGCCCGCCTGGCAGCCGTGCTGCCGAGCCCGCGGCGCTACAGCGCGCACCGGCCGGGACCGTACGTGCAGCGCCGCGCGCGGTGGATCGAGCGCAACATGCGCAACCTCGGGGGCGAGGCCTGGCTGGAGCGGCTGGAATGACGGCCGCCGGCGGCCCACGCGTGCGCGCTAGGATGGCGGCATGAGTCGCGACCGGTTGACCGTGGTGGTGGCCGCCTTCAACGAGGCGCAGTCGCTGCCGGAGCTGCATCCGCGGCTGGCGGCGGTGCTGTCGGCGCTGGCGCAGCGCGACGGGGTCGAGGCCGGCGTCCTCTATGTCGACGATGGCAGCACCGACGGCACCTGGGAGCTGCTGCGGGGGTTCGCCGCCGCCGATCCGCGCGTGTCGCTGCTGCGCCTGTCGCGGAACTTCGGGAAGGAGGCGGCGCTCACCGCGGGACTCGACCGGGTCCTGGAAGGCGCCGCGCTGATCCTGGACGCCGACGGGCAGGATCCGCCGGAACTCATCCCCCGGTTCGTGGCCCGGTGGCGCGAAGGCTACGACGACGTCCACGGCACGCGCATGGCACGCGAGGGCGAGGGCTGGTTCAAGCGCGCCTCCGCGCACGCCTTCTACCGCGTGATCCAGCGCCTGTCGAAGACGCCGGTCCCGCGCGACACGGGCGACTTCCGGCTGCTGTCGCCGCGCGCGCTGGCCGCGCTGCGGGAGCTGCGCGAGCGCCATCGCTTCATGAAGGGCCTCTTCGGGTGGATCGGTTTCAATCGCGTCAGCATTCCCTACCACCGCGAGCCTCGCCTGGCCGGGCGCAGCAAGTTCAACGCGTGGCGGCTGTGGAACTTCGCGCTCGAGGGCATCACCAGCTTCTCCACCGCCCCGCTGCGCCTGGCCACCTACCTCGGCGTGCTCACCGCCCTGGTGGCCTGCGGCTATGGCCTGTGGATCGTGCTCAAGGCGTTGTTCTGGGGAGACCCGGTGGCGGGCTGGCCGACGATGATGTCGGTGATCCTGTTCCTGGGCGGGGTGCAGCTGGTCGCGCTGGGCCTGATCGGTGAATACCTGGGCCGGCTCTACGAAGAGTCGAAGCAGCGGCCGCTCTACCTCGTCGACACCTGGTCGCCGGCCGAAGGGGTATCCTCGGGCGTGCCACCCATGATCGAGCGAGGCTGCGATGCGCACGGTGAGGCAACTGCTGGAGTCCAAGGGTCCTGACGTCCACGCCATCGGCCCGGATGCGGCGGTGATCGACGCCATCCGGCAGATGGCCGAGAAGGGCATCGGCGCGCTGGTGGTGCTCGAACCCGACGGCCGCCTGGCCGGGGTGGTGTCCGAACGCGACTATGCGCGCAAGATCGTGCTTGCCGGGCGCTCCTCGCGCTACACGCCGGTGCGCGACAACATGAGCGCCGAGGTCGTCACCGTACGCCTGGAAGACCAGGCCGAGGCATGCATGCAGCTGGTCACCGACCGCCGCATCCGCCACCTGCCCGTGGTCGAAGGCGGGCGGGTGGTCGGGGTGGTGTCGATCGGCGACCTGGTCAAGGCGGTGATCGAGGAGCAGCAGCTCGAGCTCGAGCACCTGCAGCGCTACATCACCTCCTAGGCGCCGCCGCCCGCGCGCGCTCAGTGCGCGTACTGGCCGCCGCAGTCGCTGTCCTCGCCCGGCCCGAGCTCGAGAGTGGCCAGGCGCGCCGCGGGCGGCGCGATGCTCCCCAGCGTGAGCGCGATCGCGCCCCGCAGCCCTAGGCGGCCCATGTCGGGGCGGAAACCGGGGTCGCGGAAGCTGCCGTCGACCACCAGCGGCGAGCGCAGCGCGAGGATGCTGCGGTCCTTCGGGCGCGGCTTCAGCACCAGGTCGAGCGTTTCCCCGCCGAGGTCGATCGTGCCCTCGCCGACGATGATGGTGTCGGTGGTGTCCAGCGCCAGCGCACGCGCCGTCATCAGCCCGTCCTCGACCGCGAAGTCGCCGAAGGCGCAGCGGATCTCCACGCGGCGGTCCTTGCCCAGAAGGAACTTGAGCGCCTCGTAGATGTCGAGCCCGGCGAGCTCGAGCAGCAGGTTGCTGACTTCGCCGCGGCCCATGCCGATCGCGGCCTCGCCGTCGGCCGTGGCCAGCATCCTGGCGACCGAGTTGCCGCTCCCGGCCAGGTCGATCTCGCCGCCGATGCGCCCGATGGCATCGTCGGTGAGCCCCGCGTCCGGGAACAGGCGGCCGAGTTCGAGGCCGCGGAGGCGGATGGCGGCGTCGGTGCGGATCGTGTCCTTGCGCGCGTCCATCCGCACCGTGGACCTGACGCGCCCGCCGGCGACGCCGAAGTCCAGCGGGTCCAGCCTGAGCAGTCCGTCTTCCAGGCGGATGTGGACGTCCATGTCGTCCAGCGGCAAGCCCGGTGCCTCGATGCGCCCCGCCTTCCAGCGGACGTCGGCATCCATGCCCCGCAGCTTGTGGAGCTCGTAGGGCGTATCGGGCAGCAGGCGTCCCTCCGCCGCGCGCTTGGCGGCTTCGGCCTCGAGCTCGGGGTTACCCGCTTCGCCGTCGCCATCGCCGGGAGGGGCGCCGACGAAGCCCGCGAGGTCATCGAAGTCCAGCAGCTCCGAATGCAGCCTGCCGGTGAACAGCAGGCGTTCGCCGCCCGTGGTGACGCCGGCGCTGCCGGCCAGGTCGCTGTCGCCGACCTCGCCGGTGAAGCCCTCGTAGCGCCACTGGTCGCCGTCGCGGACCAGTCGGCCGTCGAGCGAATAGGGCGGCGTATGCGGGAGTGCCAGGCCGAGCAGCGGATAGAGGTCCTCGAGGTCGCGTCCCGACAGCGCCAGCTGCACGTCGAAGGCGTCCAGGCGGAGCAGCCGCGTGATCGCGCCGCGCGCATGGGCGCGGGTGGCGCCGGCGGTGGCGCGCAGGTCGAGCGCGTAGGGAGTGCCGGTCGTTCGAAGCTCGAGCGGCGACGCCACCGCTCCGCTGAGCTCGAAGGGCTCGCCGCGCCAGTGGCCGTCGCCATGCAGCATGAGCGGGCGCGCCGACGGGTCGGCGCCGCCGTCCCGGCTCGCCATGGCGAGGTCCACGTCGGTCCCGCGCGCTGCATCGACGAAGCGCAGGCGGCCATCCTCGACCTCGAGGCGGTCGATGCGCGGTCCGCCGCCGCCGCCGTCGAGGCCTTCGAAGCGCCAGTTGCCTCCGTCGTCGCCCAGCTCCAGCAGGACGTCCGGCCGCGCCAGGCGAACCGCTTCCAGCTGCACCCGGCCGGCCAGCAGCGGGAACAGGCGGACGTGCAGTTCGAGTGCATCCGCGGTCGCCATCTCGCGCGTATCGGACCAGTCGGCGTTGCCCAGCGCCAGGCGCTCGGCGCGGACGACGGTGGTGCGCCCGGGGGCCACGTCGAGGTCGCCGCGGATGTCGAAGCTGCGGCCGGTGCGGGCCGAGACGACGGCCTCGACCGGCCCGCGGAACCAGTTCCAGTCCCACAGCAGCCACGCGACGACGAGGACCAGCGCGACCATCGCGGTGGCGGCGGTCCCCGGATGGGAGCGGACCAGGGCGAGTGCCCGATGCCCCGGCCGGTCGCCCGGTGGCGGCTCCATCGGCATGCGGCGGTTCCGTGTGGAGGACCCGTCCACCTTCCGCCGCCCGCGGTCAAACCGCGGTGAACGGCGGCGCAGGCGTTCAGCCGGCCTGCACCACCTGCGCCATCACCGCGACGTAGTGGCAAACGCTCCCCGCGATGCAGAACAGGTGCCAGATCGCATGCGAGTAGGGGATCGACGCGCGATGGTAGAAGATCGTGCCCAGCGTGTAGAAGACGCCGCCTGCCACCAGCCAGCCGAAGGTCCAGGCGTCGAGCGCCGCGAGCACCGGCTTGATCGCCACCAGCACCAGCCAGCCCATCGCGATGTAGATGAGCGTGGACAGGCGCTTGAAGCGCCCGGTGGAGAACAGCTTGAACACCACGCCAGCCAGCGCCAGGGCCCAGATCGCCGCGAACAGGCTCCAGCCCCAGGGCCCGCGCAGGCCGATCAGGGTGAAGGGCGTGTAGGTGCCGGCGATCAACAGGTAGATCGCACAGTGGTCGAACACCTTCAGCCGTCCCTTGAGCACCGGGTGCTGGAAGGAGTGGTACAGCGTGGAGGCCAGGTAGAGCAGCAGCAGGCTGGCGCCGAACACGATCGCGGCGCCGAGCTGCCAGCCGTTGCCGAAGATCGCCGCCAGCGTGATCAGCACCGCGCCGCCCGCCAGGGCGGCGGCCGCGCCCAGGCCGTGGGTCAACGCGCTGGCCAGCTCCTCGCGCTTCTCGCGCAGGTTCGTCGAGGACACGTCGTCATCCAGGGAAAGGGGGGCGCTGCGATCATGCCATGCGGGGGCGTATTGAAGCGCGGAAGACGTGCCACGGATGAACGGGGAGGGCGCGGATCCACGCGGACCAAGCATTGAAGACGCCATGTAGGAGCAGCTACAGCTGCGATCGCCCCAGCTCGCCTGCCGAAAAAGCACCTGGGCTTCCGCGGGCAACATGGTGCGTCGCCGCCCGGGGTTCCGGGGTTCGTTGCGACAGCTCATCGCAGCTATAGCTGCTCCTGCAAAAGGAGTTGCTCCCGGGAAGACAGCTGCCGGCAAGCAGCGATCACCCGGTTCCGCCGGTATGGGCGGCCTCGCGGGTCGCATCGAAGCGCACGTCGGGCCAGCGCTCCTGGGCGAGCTGGAGGTTGACGCGGGTAGGCGCGAGGTAGACCAGTTCGCCGGCGGCGTCGAGGCCGAGGTTGCCGGCGTTCTTCTCGCGGAATTCCTCCAGCTTCTTCTCGTTGTCGCAGCGGATCCAGCGCGTGGTGGCGACGCCCACCGGCTCGAAGATCGCGTCCACGCCGTATTCGGCCTTGAGCCGATAGGCGGCGACGTCGAACTGGAGCACGCCCACCGCGCCCAGGATCAGGTCGTTGGCCAGCAGCGGCCGGAAGAACTGGGTCGCGCCTTCTTCCGACAGCTGCTCGAGGCCCTTCTGCAGCTGCTTGAGCTTCAACGGGTCGCGCAGGCGGGCGCGGCGGAACAGCTCGGGCGCGAAGTTGGGGATCCCGGTGAACGAGAACTGCTCGCCCTCGGTGAAGGTGTCGCCGATCGAGATCGTGCCGTGGTTGTGGATGCCGATCACGTCGCCCGGATACGCTTCGGCGGCGATCTCGCGGTCGCTGGCCATGAACGTCAGCGCGTTGGCGAGCTTCATCTCCTTGCCACTGCGCACGTGGAACGCCTTCATGCCGGCCTCGAAGCGGCCGGAGCACACGCGCATGAACGCCACGCGGTCGCGGTGCTGCGGGTCCATGTTGGCCTGGATCTTGAACACGAAGCCGGTCAGCTTCGGCTCGTCGGCGGCGACCTCGCGCACGGTGGTCGCGCGCGACTGCGGCGAAGGTGCGTGCCTGACGAAGAAATCGAGGAGCGGCTGCACGCCGAAGTTGTTGACCGCCGAGCCGAAGAACACCGGCGTCTGCCGCCCGGCCAGGTATTCGCCGAGGTCGAAGGAATGGCTTGCACCCTGCACCAGCTCGAGCTCGTCGCGCAGGTCCGACAGCATGTCGCCGCCGATGCGTGCCTCCAGCCGCGGGTCGTCGATCGAGGGGAAGATGGTCGAGTCCTGGCGGGTGAAGTTGCGGCCCTGCTCGTACAGGTGCACTTCGCCCGTGAGCAGGTGCACCACGCCCTTCAGGCGCTTGCCCATGCCGATCGGCCAGGTCACCGGCGCGCACTGGATGCCGAGCACGGTCTCGACTTCGTCCAGCAGTTCGATCGGGTCCTTGCCCTCGCGGTCGAGCTTGTTGATGAAGGTCATGATCGGCGTGTCGCGCATGCGGCACACCTCCATCAGCTTGATCGTGCGCTCCTCGACGCCCTTGGCGACGTCGATCACCATCAGCGCGCTGTCCACCGCGGTGAGCACGCGGTAGGTGTCCTCGCCGAAGTCGGCGTGGCCCGGGGTGTCGAGCAGGTTGACGATGCGTCCGTCGTAGGGGAACTGCATCACCGAACTGGTGACCGAGATGCCGCGCTCCTGCTCCAGCTTCATCCAGTCGGACGTGGCGTGGCGGGCGGCCTTGCGGCCCTTGACCGAGCCCGCCATCTGGATCGCGCCTCCGAACAGCAGCAGCTTCTCGGTCAGCGTGGTCTTGCCGGCGTCGGGGTGCGAGATGATCGCGAACGTGCGGCGGCGGGCGGCTTCGGCGGAAACGTCAGGCATGGCGATACGCGCCGTGCTGGCGCCGTGGGGGAGCGGGAAGCAGGCGATTATACGGGTCCGGGGACCCCGGGCGCGCGCGGCGCGGCGGTGTGGCAGGGCAGGGGCGGCGGAGCGGGGCCGCGCTAGGGCCCGGGCCCCGGGGACGCGTCGGAGAAGCGCAGGATCCCCCCGGGACCGGACATCCGGAACGGGAGCGAGACCAGGCGCATGCCGCGGTTGGCCTGCAGGACGAAGTGCAGGTGCGGGCCGCCGCTGTAGCCGGTGCTGCCCGACGTGCCGATGCGCTGGCCGCGGCGTACCCGCTCGCCGGCGCGCACCTGGACGCCGCCGGGTGCGAGGTGTGCGTACACGGCCATGGTGCCGTCCTCGTGCAGGATGCGGATGAAGTTGGCGCGCGCCATGCCGTCCGCGGAGCGGAGGCCACCCCCGCCGAAGCGGCCCTCGGCCTGCATCACCACGCCGTCGCGCGCGGCCAGCACCGGGGTGCCTTCCGGCACGGCGAAGTCGACCGCATGGCGGTTCTCGTCGTCGCCGTGGCTGAAGCTCCCGCCCCAGGCCTGGCCGACGTCCAGGGCGCGGGTGCCCAGCGGCCAGGCGTACTCGACCTCCCGCGGGCGCGCGCCCGGGTGGCCGGGCACCACGTCCAGCAGGAGCTCCGCGTCCGCCCGCGCGATGTGCGCGACGAGGACCCGTCCGCGTGCCGGTACCGTGGCACGCGCCGGCAGGGCGGGCTGCGCGGCGGGCACGGCCCCCGTGGCGCGCAGGACGACTTCGATCGGTCCGGCCAGGAGGTTCTCGGCCCAGGCTTCGGTCCCGTGGCCGCGATCGACGACGTGCAGCAGCGCCAGCGGCGCGGGACCGGGGTCCGGCCCGCGGGTCCCGTCGGACGCGCTCGCCCCCGCGGCGCTGGCCAGCCAGGCGAGCAGCGCAAGGGCGGCGGCGCGTCCGGCGGACACGGATCAGCCGCCGCAGGCGGGGTCCAGGTCCAGCAGTGCCGCGATGGCCCGCAGGTCGAAGGCCGATACGGCGCGGTCGTCGTGCACGGCGTACAGTACGCCGCCGGGGAAGGCGGGCGTGGCGGCGGCGTGCAGGGCGATCCCGTCGGTGTTCGAGGTCGTGCTGCCGTGGAAACTTCCGGCGGGCGAAAGGTCGGCGCGGTCGAAGAGGTGGAACCAGGTCAGCGGGGCCTGCTGGTCCACGGCGAGCCAGTAGCCGCTGTCGGGGCCGCAGGCCCAGAGCACCACGCCCTCGGCCTCGCCGGAGAACGTGCCCTCGGGCAGGCTCCGCCCGGTCCACTTGCCGTCGAAACCATAGACGTGGATGTTCGAGGGGCTGGTCCGGTCCTCCTCGGCCACCAGCAGCCGGCCATGGGCGGGGTCGCCTGCGATCGACTCGACCCTGTTCAACCGACCTTGGCCCCCGGTTTCGCCGAAGGAACCGAGGTAGGTCGCGTCCAGGTGGCCCTGGTCGTCGAAGCGGAGCCGGTAGCGGCGCACCCGCTGCGCGAGTTCCTCGGCTGGCGGCACGACGTCGTGGCGCTCCCCGTACATGAAGCTGTCGGTGACGAAGGCCTCGAGTTCGCCCGGCGCCGATTCGTGCACCCAGATGCCGTAGGGGCTGCGCAGTTCGTCCCCGCCGAACGAGGCCTGGGGATCCAGGCCGGGCAGCGACAGCAATTGCACGCGCGGGGTGTCGCGCTCGACGACGAACAGCAGGTCGCCGAACACCGCCAGGCCATTGGGCCGGGTGAACTGGCCGGGCGCCTTGCCGCGGGAACCGAAGGTGCGCAGCTGTTCGCCGCTGTCGCCGTCGAACAGAACCAGCCTGTGGGTCGACTTGCCGGTGGCGATCAGCAGCGTGCTGCCGTCCTCGGCGACCCAGGTGGCGACCGAATCCAGCTCCTCGTCGCGCATGTGCGCGGACACGAAGGCTTCGGGGACCAGGCTCGCGCCGGCTGCCGCCGGGTCCGCCGGGGAGGGATGGGACGGGCTGGTGGCACAGCCGGCGAGCGCGAGGGCCAGGACCGGCAGCAGGAGGTATCTCGACATGCGGCGATTATGCGTCGTCCGGGCGCCCGCGGGGAGCGCAGCGGCACATCCCGCGTCCCGGGCGCGGGTCAGCACTCGATGACGTTGACCGCCAGGCCCCCGCGCGAGGTCTCCTTGTACTTGTCCTGCATGTCGCGACCGGTGTCGCGCATGGTCTTGATGACTTCGTCCAGCGTCACCTTGTGCTTGCCGTCGCCGCGGAGCGCCATGCGCGAGGCGTTGATCGCCTTCACGGCGCCCATCGCATTGCGCTCGATGCAGGGGATCTGCACCAGGCCGCCGATGGGATCGCAGGTGAGGCCGAGGTTGTGCTCCATGCCGATCTCGGCCGCGTTCTCGATCTGGCTGGGAGTGCCGCCGAGCGCCGCGGTGAGGCCCGCCGCGGCCATCGAGCAGGCGACGCCGACTTCGCCCTGGCAGCCCACCTCGGCGCCGGAGATCGAAGCGTTCTCCTTGTACAGGATGCCGACCGCCGCGGCGGTGAGCAGGTAATCGAACACGCCCTGCTCGCTGGCACCCGGGCAGAAGCGCTCGTAGTAGCGCATCACCGCGGGCAGGATCCCCGCCGCGCCGTTGGTCGGGGCCGTGACGACGCGCCCGCCGGCGGCGTTCTCCTCGTTGACGGCGAGCGCGTACAGGTTCACCCAGTCGAGCGTGGTCAGCGGGTCGCGCATGCCGGCCTCGGGCCGCGAGGAAAGCTCGGCGTACAGGGCCGGGGCCCGGCGCGAGACCCGCAGGCCGCCCGGCAGCGTGCCGCCGTTGGCGATGCCGCGCTGGATGCAGTCCTGCATCGCATCGTGGAGCTGGCGTAGCCCGGCGCGGACCTCGTCCTCGCTCCGCCACGAGGTCTCGTTGGCCAGCATCAGCTGGGCGATCGTCAGCCCGTGCTCCTTCGCCTGGGCCAGCAGCTCGCGGCCGCTGTGGAAGGGATAGGGCACCGGCGTGGTGTCCGCGACGATGCGGTCTTCCGCGGCCTCGTCCTGGTTGACCACGAAGCCGCCGCCGACCGAGTAGTAATCGCGCGTGGCGATCACCGCGTCCGCGGCGTCATAGGCGGTGAAGCGCATCCCGTTGGTGTGGTGCGGCAGCTTCTGGCGCTTGTTCATCACCAGGTCGCGCTTCTCGTCGAAGGGCACCGCGTGCCGACCGAGCAGCAGCACCTGGCCGCCGCCGCGGATCCGCTCCAGCGCGGCCGGGATGATGTCCGGGTCGATGGTGTCCGGGTGCTGGCCCTCCAGGCCCATCAGGACGGCCTTGTCGGTGCCGTGGCCGCGTCCGGTGAGGGCGAGCGAGCCGAACACCTCGGCCCGGACGCGGGCGACGTCGCCCAGTCGGCCCGGTTCGTCCAGCCAGTGCTCGACGAAGCGGGCGGCGGCCCGCATCGGGCCCACGGTGTGCGACGAGCTCGGTCCGATGCCGATCTTGTACAGGTCGAAGGTGCTGACGGCCATGGGTCCGGGAGGTTGCTGCGGGGACGCACTATGATAGCCGCCGATGGCCCTGACCCTGTTCCAGCGCGACGACTGCCACCTTTGCGACCGCGCGCTGGAGGTGCTCGCGGCGGCGCGCGCGCCCGGGTTCGAAAGCGTGTTCATCGACGGCGACGCGGCGCTGGAAGCCCGCTACGGCGAGCGCGTGCCGGTGCTGCGCGACGAGGCGACCGGCCGGGAGCTCGACTGGCCCTTCGATGGGGTGCGGCTGGCGGGGTTCCTGCGCGGCCAGGCGGAAGTCGGCTAGCGCGACGCCTCCAGTTCGATGCGGACCTCCACGGAGTCCCCGACCATCGAACCCCAGGCCGTGCTGCCGAACGCGCTCCGCGAGAGGGTCGTGGTCGCGGAAAAGCCGATCGTCTGCCTGAATGGAGGCAGCGGGTGCCGGCGCTCGGCGTTTCGCACCGCGTCCAGGACCACCTCGCGGGTCGTCCCGCGCAGCGTCAGCTGGCCGCGGATGCGGGCGCGGCTTGCGTCCAGCGGCTCGACGCCGGTGGAGCGGAAGCCGGCCACCGGATGGCGTCCGGAATCGAGCAGCGCGGCGCCGGCCACCGCGCGGTTCCAGGCCTCGTCGCCGAAGTCGAGCCGCGACAGCGGGATGTCCGCGACCACCTGCGCACCGTCCCAGCCGTCCGGCACCAGGGACAGCGTCCCGGTGGTCCCGGACACGGTGCCGATCGCCCTGGAAAAGCCGGCGTGGTCGACCGCGATCACGATCCGGGTGTGAACCGGGTCAAGCGTCCACTCGATGGCGTCCGGGTGCGCGACGGCCGCGGCCGGCGGGCGCTGCACGTCGCCGCGCGGTGCCAGCTGCGAGCACGCCGCGGCAAGCAGGGCCAGCGCGGACGCGACCATCCAGCGCTTCGAGGCATGGCGGCGGATGGCTCGCATCGCGTTTCCCGGCAGCGCCCGGTCGGACGTCGGCTGCGATTCTAGGCCGCCGCGCGCGCTGGCGAAACTTGCGCCAGCGACGGCACGTTGCGACGATGCTGGCGGGGTGGAGCGGCGCCACGGCGTCGCAGGCTACATGGGGAATCCGATGCGGGGCTGGTGGATGTCATGGGCGCTGTGCCTGCTGTGCCTGTCGGCGGCCGCGGCACGCGCCGACGACGGCAGCACGCCGCTGCTTCCGCAGCCGCGGCAGCTGAGCGTCTTCGACGGGCTGCCCTCGAACCGGGTCAACGGAGTCGCCGAGGACCAACAGGGCTACCTCTGGATCGCGACCCGCGACGGCCTTGCGCGCTACGCCGGCGTCGGCTTCCGCATCTGGCGCGTCGGTGACGGGCTGCGCGACAACTTCGTGTGGTCGGTCCACGTCGATGCGCGCGACAGGATCTGGGTCGGGACCGCCTCGTCCGGACTGGCGATGCTCGACGTCGATCGCGGCGGGTTCACCTGGTACGACCGTGCCACCCGCCCCGAAATGGCCAGCGACGATGTCTGGTCGATCAACGGGACGCCCGACGGCGCGATCTGGTTCGGGACCGCGGACGGCGGCCTGTACCGGCTCTCCCCCGACGACCGGCTGCAGCGCTTCCAGCACGACGCCGCCGATCCGCGCAGCCTGCCGTCGGACGGCGTCTCGCACCTGGTCGTGGGCCGCGACGACGGCACCCTGTGGGTCGGCACCAAGGCCGGCGTCGCCAGGTGGACGGGCGATGGCTTCGAGCGCCTCCCGGCGGACCGCTTGGGCACGATGATGGTCGACGGCATGACCATGGACGCGGAGGGCAACCTGTGGGTCGGCGTCCACGGCTCGGGCGTCGTGCGTCGCCCGGATGGCCGCATCGAACCGATGCCGTGGATCGAACCGGGCCTCGGCGTCCCCGCGCTGCACATGCTGCTCAAGGACTCCCTCGGCACGCGCTGGCTGGATACGCGCAGCGGGCTGGCCTGGGTCCACGAGGGGAGGGTCGACGACGTGCCCCTCTACAGCACGACCAGCCGCGGCCCGGTGCGACCGGCCTGGGCCGCGGGCTACGAGGACCGCGAGGGCGGGCTGTGGTTCGCCAGCAGTGACTCGGGGCTGTGGCACCTGCCTGCGAACTGGCGCAACTTCAGCGTGCTCCAGCGCCGGATGACCGACCCCTCGTCGCCCGGGAACGCCTTCGTGTTCGGCGCCGCGCCGTCCTCGGCCGGCGGCGGCGGTGGGCTGTGGATGGTCGGCAGCGGGGGCATGCTCGACCATCTCGATCCGCGCACCGGCAACGTGGAGCACCGGCTCACCGAGGTCTGCGGCTCGCTGTTCGTGACCGGGGTGATCGAGACCTCGGACGGCCGTGTCTGGCTCGGCTGCCAGGACCAGCTGGTGCGATTCGACCCGGCCAGCGGGCGGGTGCGCCGCTGGCACGCCGACGGCAGCGCGGACGCCGCCCCTCCGGGCCGCATCTTCCAGTTCGTGGAGCAGCGCGACGGCACGCTCTGGCTGGCGAGCCACCAGAGCATCCAGGTGCGCGATGCCCGGGGGCGCGTGATCGACACCATCCACCGGGGCGAGCCGGGCGGACCGGCACCCGGGGCCCAGGTCGAACACATGATGCGGGCGCCCGCCGGTGGCGTGTGGCTGGCGACAACGGGCGGACTGCTGGCCTGGAACGACGGCGCGCGCTCCTTCGATCCGGTGCCCGGGGCGCCGGACATGGCCCTCCACAGCATCGCCGTCGGGCCGGGCGGGGAGATCTGGCTCGCCGGCCACGGCGACCTGCGCGCGTACGCCTGGGACGGCGCGCGGCTGTCGCTGGTGCGCACGGCGGGCGCGGAAGATGGCGTGCCGGTGGTTTCACCCGGCGGCATGGTCGTCGACGACACCGGCGTGATCTGGCTGACCACCGTGCGCGGCCTCGTGCGCTTCGACCCCGAAAGCCGGCGCCTGCGCGTGTACGGTGTGCACGACGGCCTGCCCAGCCATGAATTCAGCGAGTTCCCGGTCACCGCCTCGGCCCAGGGCTACGTGGCCGCGGGCACCGCAGACGGCCTCCTGCTCTTCCATCCGCGCAAGGTGCAGTGGAGCGGGCGGATGCCGACGCTGGCCATCGAGTCGGTCGGCCTGCGGCGCGGCGACGAGCGCGTGGAGTTCCCGCCCCATGGCCGGCTGACGCTGCGGCACGACGACCGCGACCTGCGGGTGACCGCGCGCCTGCGTTCGTTCACCGACGCGCACGCCCACCGCTACCGCTTCCTGCTGCACGGCTACGACCCCGACTGGGTGGAGACCGGCGCCAGCGGGGAGCGCGTGCTCGCGCGGCTTGCACCGGGCCACTACCGCCTCGACGTGCAGGCGCGCACCGCCGATGACGAGTGGGGCGCGGTCGAAAGCCTGCAGCTGTCGGTCGAGCCCCCGTGGTGGCAGGCGGCGTGGGCGGTGGCGCTGTTCGCCGCGGTGGGCGCGCTGCTGGTGCTCTGGATGGTGCACCTCTACCGCCAGCGCCTGAGGCGGCGCCACTCCTGGCAGCTGACCGAGCAGCGGCGCCGGCTCGCGGAGCAGGCCTCGTTCGCGAAGACCCGTTTCCTCGCCACGCTCGGGCACGAGGTGCGCACCCCGATGACCGGCGTCATGGGCATGAGCGAGCTGCTGCTCGGGACCGACCTGGACCCCCGGCAGCGCCACTATGCCGATGGCATCCGCGGCGCCGGCGAGCACCTGATGCGGCTGGTCAACGACGCACTCGACCTCGCCCGGATCGAGGCCGGCGAGCTCGAGCTGGTGGAGGAGGCGTTCAACCTGGCGACCGTGCTGGAAGACGTGGGCGCGCTGATGGAGCCGGTGGCGCGCCAGCGCGGGCTCCGCTTCCTCAGCCATATCGATGCGCAGACCCCCCGCTGGCTGCGCGGCGACCCGGGGCGCGTGCGCCAGATCCTGCTCAACCTGCTCGGCAACGCGGTGAAGTTCACCGAGGCGGGCAGCGTCTCGATGCAGGCCGCGCCCATCGCCACCGGCGGAGTGCGCCTGGTGGTTTCCGACACCGGCCCGGGGCTGAGCGACGAGCAGCAGGCGCTCCTGTTCCGCCGCTTCCAGCAGGCCGACGGCGCGCACACCGCCGCGCGCTATGGCGGGAGCGGGCTGGGGCTGGCCATCTGCAAGGAGCTCGCGACGGCCATGGGCGGGCGCATCGAGCTCGACAGCACGCCGGGCCAGGGCACCGACTTCACCGTCGACCTGCCCCTGCCCGCGGCCAGCCCGGTGGACGTGCAGGCGCAGCAGGCGCCGGTGGCGGCGGAAGCCGCCGGTCCCGGGCTCTCGCTGCTGC
This sequence comes from Gammaproteobacteria bacterium, assembly GCA_012510865.1. Taxonomy (GTDB): domain Bacteria; phylum Pseudomonadota; class Gammaproteobacteria; order Xanthomonadales; family Xanthomonadaceae; genus Luteimonas. The sequence goes on along the minus strand of JAAZHF010000232.1, from coordinate 3,040 downwards.
TGGTCGAGGACGACGCCACCGTGGCCGAGGTCATCAGCGGCCTCCTGGCCGCGCAGGGGCACGAAGTGGTCCACGTCCCGCACGGCCTGGCCGCGCTGAGCGAGGTCACCGCCGCGCACTACGACATGGCGCTGCTCGACCTGGACCTGCCCGGGATCACGGGCCTCGCCCTGGCCATGCAGCTGCGCGCGCGCGGGTTCGATGCGCCGCTGCTGGCGGTCACCGCCCGCGCCGACGCCGAAGCCGAGCCGCTTGCCCGCGAAGCGGGCTTCGACGGCTTCCTGCGCAAGCCGGTGACCGGCGCGATGCTCTGCGCCGCGATCGACGCGCTGCGGCCCAAGGTCGCGGCCTGAAGGCCGCCCCGGTCAGCGTCGGCTGTGCGAGTGCACCTCGTCGACGAGCACGCGGACGTGCTCCGGGTCCATGTCCGGCGACATGCCGTGGCCGAGGTTGAAGACGTGCCCCTCGCGCGAACCGCCGTTGCCGTCGCGGTAGCTGTCGAGCGCGAGGCGCACTTCGCGCCTGATCGCCTCGGGCGGACCGTAGAGCGTGCACGGGTCGAGGTTGCCCTGCAGGGCGACCCGGCCGCCCGTGCGCCGCGCGGCCTCGCCCAGCTCCACCAGCCAGTCCACCCCGAGGCCCTCGGCGCCGGAGTCGGCCAGGTCGCCGAGGTAGGCCCCGTTGCCACGGCCGAACAGGATGAGCGGGGCGCGGTCGGCGCCCTCGCCGCGGTCGAGCTCGCGCGCGATGCGTTCGAGGTAGGGCAGCGAGAACTCGCGGTACATCGCCGGCGACAGCACGCCGCCCCAGGTGTCGAAGACCTGCAGGGCCTGGGCGCCGGCCGCGCGCTGCGCGGCGAGGTAGGCGATCACGGCGTCGGTGTTGACCGCCAGCAGGGCATGCAGCGCCTTCGGGTCGCCGTGCGCCATCGCCTTGATGGTGGAGAAGTTCCTGCTGCCGCCGCCCTCGACCATGTAGCAGGCGAGCGTCCAGGGGCTGCCCGAGAAGCCGATCAGGGGGACCCGCCCGTCGAGCTCGCGCCGGATCACGCGCACCGCGTCCATCACATAGCGCAGGTCCTGCTCCATGTCGGGGACGCCGAGCTTCGCGATCGACGCGGCATCGCGCAGCGGGCGCTCGAACTTCGGCCCTTCGCCGTCGACGAAATACAGGCCCAGGCCCATCGCGTCGGGGATGGTCAGGATGTCCGAGAACAGGATCGCCGCGTCCAGGTCGAAGCGCGCCAGCGGCTGCAGGGTGACTTCGCACGCGAGCTCGGGGTTCTTGGCCATGGCAAGGAAACTGCCGGCCTTCGCGCGGCTTGCACGGTACTCCGGCAGGTAGCGCCCTGCCTGGCGCATCAGCCACACCGGCGTGCAGTCCACGGGTTCGCGGCGGAGGGCGCGGAGGAAACGGTCGTTGCGGAGGGTCTGGGACAATGCGTTCTTCCTGGTAAGCGTGTGTGTGGCGCGACTCAGCGCCGCGGGCCCTCGGCGCCCTGCGCGAACATCAGCTGGAAGCCGCGCCTGAGCTGCTGGTCGCGGGCCTGCTCGAGCGCCGCGACCGCGGAGGCCTGGTCGAGGAATTGTTCGCGGCGCACGCTGCTGCGGCCGCCGATCTGACCGGTCTCGCGGAGCAGGGTCCAGCCGCCGAGCAGGTCCGGCTGCAGCATCAGCTGCACGAAGCGCGGGGCTTCGGGACCTTCGGGGCGTTGTTGCAGGAGCAGGCGCATGGGCCGCCGATTCTACGCCACGGCCGGGCCGGCGGCCGCACGCTCAGGACCCCCGGAGCACGGCCAGGACCTCGGCTTCGGGCACGCCGGCCACCACCCGCGCGCGACCCGGGCCGTCCCACAGCACGAAGCGCAGGCCGTCCGCCTGCGCCTTCTTGTCCAGGCGCATGCGCGCCAGCAGCGCCGCCGGGTCGAGGCCGCGCGGCGGTTCCACGGGCAGCCCGAAGCGTTCCAGGGCGCGGCGCAGGACCCCGGCGCCCGCCTCGCCGGCCAGGCCGAGGCGGGCCGAAAGGCGCGCGGCGAGCACCATCCCCACCGCGACGGCCTCGCCGTGGTTGAGGCCGCCATAGGCCTGCTCCGCCTCGATGGCATGTCCGAAGGTGTGGCCGAAGTTGAGCAGGGCGCGCTCGCCGTGCTCGAGCGGATCGCGCCCGACGATGGCGGCCTTGTGCGCGCAGCCGCGGGCGATGGCGGCGGCCAGGGCCGCGTCTTCGCGCTCGAGCAGGGCGCCGGCATGGCCGCACAGCCAGTCCAGGAACGGCGCGTCGGCGATGGCGCCGTACTTCACCACCTCGGCCAGGCCCGCGCGCAGCTCGCGGTCGGGCAGGCTGCGCAGGGTGGTGGTATCGGCGACCACCGCGCGCGGAGGGTGGAAGGCACCGACCAGGTTCTTCCCCTGCGGCAGGTCCACCGCGGTCTTTCCGCCGACCGAGGAGTCGACCATCGCCAGCAGGGTGGTGGGAAGCTGCACGCAGTCGATGCCCCGCATCCAGCAGGCCGCCGCGAATCCGGCCAGGTCGCCGACCACGCCTCCGCCGAGCGCATAGACGCACGCATCGCGCCGGGCGCCGAGCGTCGCCAGGGCGTCGATGACGCTGCCGAAGGCGGCGAGCGTCTTCCCGGCCTCGCCGGGCGGCAGGACGAACGCCTCCACCCGCGCATCCGGGCGCTCGGCCAGCAGCGCCGCGCGGACGCCGTCGGCGTACAGGGGGGCGACGTGGGAATCGGTGACCAGCAGCGCCTGGCGCCCGCGCAGCGGAGCGGCGAGGCCCGCGCCGTCGGCAAGCAGCCCGGCACCGATGCGGATGGCGTAGGGGGGCGGTCCGTCGACTTCGACGCGCTGCATGGCGTTCACGTGGCCGGCTCCGCCCGCGTCGCCGCGACGCCGGCACCACGCCGCCACAACGGCTCGAGCTGCCGCGCCAGCTGCCGCGCGGCCTCGGCGGCCGGCAGCCGGCAGGTGTCGAAGACGAGGTCGGCGACCTCGGCGTAGAGCGGATCGCGCTCCGCGGCCAGGCGCTGCAGGAT
>JAAZHF010000231.1 GCA_012510865.1 Gammaproteobacteria bacterium | reverse complement strand
GTCCAGCACGATCAGCGTCTCGAGGCCGCGCAGGTACACGAACTCGCGGAGCGCGAGTTCGGCGAACGGCCAGTCGCGCTTGGCATCCCAGGAATGGACCACGTTCGCGCGGTAGCTCGGGGTCATGTCGACCGCGGCGAAGACGAAGTCGGGGGCCGACTGGAGGCGCCGGACCTTGGCCCAGTCGCGGAACGCGCCGATCTGGCCGCGGCCTTCGAACAGCACCGTGTTGTGGCCGATGGCCTCGGCGACGCCGACGCTGCCCGTGCCGCGCCAGCCCACGATCGAGTCGACGTAGCCGGTCGTCTCGCGGGTGATCCAGCGCCCCTTGCGCCAGAGCTGGAAATTGCCGAGGTCGCGGTGCATGTGGCCCACGCCGGCGCTCAGCGCTCCGTCGCCGGTGGCGCCCAGCTGCAGCTTGAACTGGGTCGCTCCCGGAGCCGCGGCGCTGGAGCCGTACAGGAACTGCGCGCCGTCGGCGTAATAGTCCAGGGGCAGGGTGGGGCGGCTGGAGGTGATCGAGGCCGCGGCCAGCTCCGAGCGCATCCACCAGGAGGGCCGCAGGCCGCGCGCGTCCATCCAGGCCTTCGCCATGCCCGAGGCCTTGGCGTTGGGATAGCGCAGCGCGTAGGCGGCGATGAGGTCCGCGTAGGAGTCGTTCTCGGCCAGCCCGCTCTCGCGGAAGTTCTCGTCCTCGTTGAAGGGGAACAGCTGCCACAGCGCGACGGCGTTGTCGAAGCGCTGCGTGGGCTGGCGCGTGGACGCGTACTGCAGGTAGTACAGGCTGTCGTGGTGGAACTTCACCGTGCCCCAGGCGTCGTAGCCGTAGTCGGTCGCCGAGGTGAAGGCGATGCTGGGGTAGTACATCATCGGGCCGCCGTAGGCGGATCCCTCGAGCGGCACGCCGCCCACGCCGTACGTGTCGTACCAGTCCTGGAAGCGGCTGTGCCCGGACGGGGCGTTGGCCGCGAGGTTGCGGTAGCGCACGTCCAGCGCGTGGTCGATGAACGACTGCGCCTCGGGGTTGTGGTGGAAGCTCGCGATCCCCCAGAGCAGGCTGTTGCGCAGGTAGCCCCAGTGGTAGTTGCTCGCCGACATGGCGACGCCACCCCAGGACACCGCGTTGAGCTCGGCGAGCCGGGCGTTCCAGCGCGTGGTGATCGTGTTGCGGTCGGACGACGACATGTGCGGATAGCACCAGTCGTAGATCAGGAGCGCCTGCTCGCCGCTCCTGCGCGCCTCGTTCTGGCTCGGGAAGTTGTAGCCGCGGATCCAGTCGATGGCCTCGGTGCAGCCGTCGGCGGGATTGCCGGAGAGCAGGCTCACCAGGGCGCGGTCACGGCTGCGCGTGGCCGGGTCCCAGTTGTTGATCGGCACCGGGTTGTTGGCCCGGAAGCTGCGCGCGCGTGCCAGCCGGGCGGCCCCGGGGGTGCCGGCCTGGGCGCTGTAGAAGATGCGGGGATGGCTCTGCGGGATCGAGAGCGTGGCGGCCCCGGCCGGGGAGGGCACGGCCGACAGGGCGAGGAGGGTCGCGGAAGCGAACAGGAGGGGGCTGGATAATCGGGGTAAGACCATGGTGTTCCCTATCGCACGGGCAGGTGCCGCGGGTGTGGTTGGATCCCCTGGCGGCAAGTCTAGGTGGCGGACGCCCGGCCGTTTGCGATCCCCGTCACAGATGGGACGCCCACCGCCCGGGCCGGGGCCGCCAGGCGGGCGGATGACCGGTTCCAGCCGGGGCGGGCGTTAGTCCGGGTTGACGGGCGAGGGCCCTGGGACAGGTGGAACGGGGGGAACCGTGGAAGCAGCTCACGCTCCGGGCGCAGCCGGGGGACGGGCGCCATGAGGGCCACATCGACCAGCAAGGGCAAGCAGGCGATGCGCATGCTCTGGGTGATCGAGGCCACGGTCCTGGTCGCGGCCTTCGCCGCGGCAGTGTGGCTGCGCTACTTCAACGACGCCGAGGCGCGCGTGTACTTCATGAGCGTGGCGCCCCAGCGTGCGCTCGCCGTGCCCCTGTTCCTCACCGGCGCGATGATGGCCTTCGGCCTGTACCACGTCCACGGCCGCCTCAACCGCATCGACCTGCTGCTGCGCGTCGCCCTGTCGTTCGCCTTCGGCGGCGTGGGGCTGCTGGTCCTGTTCTACCTGATCCCGGACTCGCACATCGGTCGCGGCGTGCTCGGCTTCACCCTGCTCCTGGGCGCGGCCGGCGTGCTGCTGGTGCGGCTGGCGGCGGTACCGCTGTTCGCCGCGGAGACGTTCAAGCGCCGGATCCTGGTGCTCGGCGCCGGGCGCAACGCGGACCTGATCAACCAGCGCATGCGCCGGCGCAGCGACCGCCAGTCCTTCCGCCTGGTGGGCTACCTGCCGATCCCCGGCCAGCCGGTCGAGGTCTGCCGCTCCCTGCAGGTCGAGCCGCGGGGCCGGCTGCTCGAGACCTGCCGCTGGCTGGAGGTCGACGAGGTGGTGGTCGCGCCCGACGAGCGCCGCGGCATGCTGCCGATGGAGGAAATGCTCGAGTGCGCGGAACAGGGCATCGTCCTCACCGACCTGGCCCAGTTCTTCGAACGCGAGGCCGGGGTGATCAAGCTGGGGATCGTCGATCCCTCGTCGCTGGTGTTTTCCGGCGGCTTCGACCATTCGCTGCCGCGCATGCTCAGCAAGCGCTGCTTCGACATCACCGCTGCCTCGCTGCTGCTGGTCGCCTCGGCGCCGGTGATGCTGGTCGTGGCACTGTGCATCTGGTTCGAGTCCGGCGGCCCCATCCTCTATCGCCAGACGCGCGTGGGGCTCGGCGGGCGCAGCTTCGACCTGATCAAGTTCCGCAGCATGCGCACGGACGCCGAGAAGGACGGCATCGCGCGCTGGGCGAGCAAGGACGACGACCGCACCACCCGCGTCGGCCGCGTGATCCGGCAGACGCGCCTCGACGAGCTGCCGCAGCTGGTCAACGTGCTGCGCGGGGAGATGAGCTTCGTCGGACCCCGGCCGGAGCGGCCGCAGTTCGTCGACCAGCTGAACAGCCAGATCCGGTACTACAGCATCCGGCACTCCATCAAGCCGGGCCTCACCGGCTGGGCACAGCTGCGGTATCCCTACGGCGCGTCGGTGCGCGACGCCGAGGAAAAGCTGAAGTTCGACCTGTTCTACGCCAAGAACCACGGCCTGCTGTTCGACATCATGATCCTGCTGCAGACGGTCGAGGTGGTGGTCTTCCGCCGCGGCGGCCGCTGACGGCGGTCAGTCGCGGGGCGATCCCAGCACCTGCCAGGCGAAGCGCTTCATGGCGAAGGTCGAGGCCTGCGCCAGGCCCACCAGCGAACCCAGTCCCGGCGCCGAGGTCCAGGCCTTCCAGCCCAGGCGGCCGGCCGCGCGCCAGCGCCCGCTGATCACCATGCCGCGGCAGTTGCGCAGGTAGCAGGCGGCGAGCGCGCGGCGCCGCTCGCCTTCGTCGACCTCGCCCGCGACCGCGTCCAGGGTCTGCTCCATCACCCGGACGTAGTCGTCGTTGGTGGTGGGGAGGGCCGACAGGCCATCGTGTTCGCGCATCGCCACGACCAGGGCTTCCTCGACCACCCCGATGCGGAAGTGGCGGGCGATGCGCAGGTGGTACTCCAGGTCCTCGGCGGTGCGCAGGGATTCGTCGAAGCCGCCGATCCGTTCGTAGACCTCGCGGCGCATCATCATCGAGGCGGGCACCAGGGAGGGTTCGTGGATCAGGTGGCCCAGGATCCAACCGTCCTCCGGGATGTCGTCGCGGCGGCGGAGCACACCCAGCGGACTGCCGTCGGCGGCGATGCGGTCCACGTCGCACAGCACCATGCCGTACTCCGGGTGGCGCACGAGCCAGTCCAGCTGCACGGCGTTCTTCCGCGGCAGCCAGGCGTCGTCGCTGTCGAGCAGGGCGATGAAGGCGCCCCGCGCCATCGCCAGCCCGCGGTTGCGCGCGGCCGAGACCCCGGCGTTGGCCTGCGGCACGTGGATGACACGTTCTCCGTAGCGCTCGGCCAGCATCTCCGCGGTGCCATCATCGGATCCATCGTCCACCACGATGATCTCGTCCACCGGCACCGTCTGGGCCAGAACCGAGTCCACCGCGCGCGCCAGGAGGCGGCGCCTGTTGTAGGTGGGGATGACGACCGAAACACCGGGAAGCAGGGACATGCCGAAAGAATTCCTCAAGTCAGTTCTGTATCGCAGCGGGGCGCTCGGCCTCTACCACCGGCTGCGCAACCGGCGCAGCCTGACCGTGGTCTCCTTCCACCGCATCCTGCGCGAGGACGACCCGCGCTGGGCGACCTGCGACCCCGACTACACGCTCCGGGCCGACGCGTTCGCCGCGTCGCTGGCCTTCTTCCGCAGGCATTACAACGTCGTTTCCCTGGAACAGGTGCTGGACGCGCGGCGGGGCGCCGGGCGGCTGCCGCCGCGCGCGCTCCTGATCACCTTCGACGACGGCTGGGCGGACACCGCCCAGGTCGCCCTGCCGGAGCTGCAGCGGGCGGGCCTGCCCGCGGTGCTGTTCCTGGTGGCCGACGCGGTCGGGCGGCGCGAGCCCTTCTACCAGGAGCAGCTGGTGGCCGCCTGGCGCGCGGGCTCGCTCGGCATCGAAGACCTCGAAGCGGCGCTCGACGCAGCCGGCGCGCCGCACGCGGCGGCGGCTCCGTCCGGCCCCCTGGACCTGGCGCGCCTGCGCGCCGCGATCGAGCGCGTGGAGGCCATGGCGCCGCGCGAGCGGCAGGCCTTCATGGCCGGCCTCGCGGACCGGGTGGGCGACGGCTGCCGGCACATGGTCGACGCCGGCGACCTCGAGCGGCTGCTGGAGGCCGGGGTCGCCATCGGCGCCCACGGCAAGAGCCATGTCCGGATGACGTCGCCGCACGCCGACCCGGTGGTCGAACTGGGCGTGGCCCGCTCCGAACTGGAGCGCCATGCCGGCGGCCGCGAGGTCTGCACCCTGTCCTTCCCGCACGGCCGCTACGACGACGGCGTGCTGCGCATCGCGCGCGATGCGGGCTACGAGCTGATGTTCACCAGCGTGCAGGTGCTCAACCCGGTGTCGCCGCGTCCCGGCGACCTGCTCGGGCGCACCGGCTTCGATGCCGGCAACGTGCTCGACGCGAAAGGGCGGTTCCGGCCGGACTGGCTGGCGCTCTACCTCTTCCGTCCGCCGCTGCGCGCCGTCTCCTGAGCAAGGGCGCCCGCCCGGCCGCGGCGTCCGGGGCGCGGATGCAGGGCGCGCGCGCGGGTTCATTCGTCCTCGTCGACGGCGGTCAGGTGGACGTCGGTGTCCGCGCCCACCACGTTGGGAGGGGCACTCCAGTAGCCGAACACCGGGCGCGCGTTGCGCGCCACGAATCCGCGTGACTGCCAGCTGGCCGCGCGCTGCGCCGATGTCGCCATCTCCACCGAGACCGCCGCCGCCCCGTCGCGCCTGGCCGCGACCAGCAGGGCGTCGATGCAGGCCAGGGGCGTCCCCGCTTCGGCGTCGACCGACCAGAAGTCGCGCACGTGCAGCACGTGCCCGTCGCGGACCACCGTGAACCATGCGACGAGGCCGTCGCCTGCGCCGCCAGCGTCGCGACCGAAGACCAGGAGGTGGCGTGCGCGCGGCAGCGGTGAATCGTCGAAGCGCCAGCGCAGGAAGTCGAGGCTCCGCCAGGCGGTGAGCATCGAGCGGGGGCGCGAACGCTCCCAGAGCGTGCCCATGCGCGGGTCGACGCGGTCGGACCACTCGGTGCGCAGCGGGCGAAGGGGCCGGCGCCGGAGCGCATCGCGGACCCGGCTCGCCGCGTCCAGCAGCCAACCGCAGGGAGCGGCGAGCAGCGCCGGCATCCGCCGCCTCAGGTAGGGCCCATGGCGCACGACGCGCACGTAGCGCACGATGTCGCGGAACTTGTCGTAGCGGATGCGCTTGAACAGCGATGCCGCGCGCGGGTTGGGGAAGCCGAGGAGCAGCTCGAACTCCTGGTGCACCTGCTCCACCATCGACATCTGCATCGTCAGCGCCGGGCCGAGCGATCGGTGCAGCGGCTCCACCACCAGGTCCACCAGGACCCCGGCGGGGATGTTGCGCCCCTGGTAGCTCATCCGCCTCCGGCCCGCGGCGCAGGCGCCGACCCACTTGCCCGAAGGCTCGTGCCGGAGCAGCTCCAGCAGCGGCTTCCCGTTCGGGCAGGCGCGATAGAACCAGTCGTACTTCGCGCGCATGTGCGCGGGCTCGCCCAGGCTGCCGTCCCACAGCGCCAGCAGGGTGTCGCGGTGGTGCGCGGGATCCTGCTTGGACGGGACGTAGACCGCCGCATCGGCCGCCATTCAGGCCACCTCCGGCACGGCCTCCACCAGCACCGGCGCAAGGTGCAGGTAGCGGGTGGTGCGGCGCTTGTTGCGGATGTCCTCGTACACCGCCTCGGCCTGGGCGGCGTCGATCCCGAGCGTGGCCGCGAGCGTCCCGGCGGGGACGTCGTGGTTCAGCGCCCACAGCGCGAGGTCCATGTCGCGGTAGGGGAGGGCGAAATAGAACTCGTCCTGGCCCTGCTGCAGGCTGTAGGTGTCGGTGGTGGGCTCGGCCGCGCAGACGCGCTCGGGCAGCCCGAGGTGGCGCGCCATGCCGTAGACCTGGCTCTTGTACAGGTGCGCGATGGGCTTGACGTCGGCGGAGCCGTCGCCGTTCTTCACGAAGAAGCCCTGGTCGTACTCGAGGCGGTTCGGGGTCCCGACCACGGCGTAGTTGAGGCGGTCGGCGTGGAAGTACTCCAGCGTCTTGCGCACGCGCTGCTTGAAGTTGGTCGCGGCCACGATCGCCAGGTAGGCGTCCAGCGGGAGATCGCGCTCGTGCAGCGTGCCGGACGGGTCGCTGGCGACCAGCAGGAAGCGGTTGAAGCGGCCCTGGATGCCGCCGTCGATCACGATCTTGAAGCGCCACCCCGGCCCGTACTCCGGGAGCGCCTGCCGGACCGCCGCGTCGCGGACGCTGTAGCAGCCCAGGGCCGCGAGCGCGGGCGCGATGTCGTGGGTCTCGACGCGGATGCCCAGGTGGCCGGCCAGGATGCGCGCGCGCGCGGCGCTGTCGTCGGAGGAGTCCTGCTCCGGCAGGATGAGGCCCAGGACGCGGTCGGGGCCCAGCGCGCGCACCGCGAGCGCGACGCTCGCCGAGCTGTCGATGCCGCCCGAGATCGCGACCACGAGGCCGCGGCGGTGCAGGGTGCGGGCGGTGATCGCGCGGAGGCGGTCGGCGATGCGGTCGGCTTCGGCCTCGTAGTCGAGGTCGAGGACGTTGCGGTTGAGGGTGTCGACCAGGCTGTCCATGTCAGTTGAGCTCGATGCGGCGGACCTTGCCGGAGGCGGTCCTGGGGAGTGAATCCACGAATTCGACGTGGCGCGGAACCTTGAAGGGCGCGAGCCGGGTCCGGCAGTGCGCCTTGACCGTGTCGCCGCCGCGCTCCAGCGGGCGGCTGGCCACCACGTAGGCCTTGATGACCTGGCCGAGCACGGGATCGTCGACGCCCACGACCGCGACCTCGGCGACGCCGGGGACCTCCTGGATCGCGTCCTCGACGTCGGTCGGATACACGCGGTGGGCGCCGGTCTTGATCATGTCGCTGCGGCGACCGCAGAGGTACAGGAAGCCGTCGCCGTCCAGGTGCCCGCGGTCCCCGGTGTGCAGCCAGCCGTCGCGCAGCACGCGCGCGGTCTCGTCGGGGGCGTTCCAGTAGCCCAGCATCACGTTCGGGCCCTGCACGATGACATCGCCCTCGACGCCCGGGGCGGCGTCGCGGCCGGCTTCGTCGACCACGCGCAGGCGGACGCCCCGCAGCGGCCGGCCGACCGAGCCGGCCTTGTCCTCCAGGCGTTCCGGCGGCAGGTAGGTGAGGCGCGACGTGGCTTCGGTCTGGCCGTACATCACGAACAGCCGGGCCCGCGGGATCGCGGCGCGCACGCGCGCGGCGAGGGACGGTGACATCGCCCCGCCGGCCTGGGTGACGTAGCGCAGCGAATCCAGGTCGCGCGATGCCAGGTCGCCGCGCTCCAGCAGCAGCGCGAAGGTCGATGGCACGCCCGAGAAGCCGGTGGCGCGATGGCGGGCGATCGAGTCGACCACCGTGCGCGGGAACAGCATGTTGGGCTCGAGCACGATGCAGGCGCCGGAGGCGAGGTGCGTGTGCAGCACCGAGGCGCCATACGCGTAGTAGAAGGGGAGGACGCTGAGCACGACGTCGTCCGCGGTGAGCCCGAGGTAGTCGATGACCGCGGCCACGTTGGCCGCCAGGTTCGCGTGGCTCAGGGTCACGCCCTTGGGCGACCCGGTCGTTCCCGAGGTGTAGACGATCGCCGCCGGCCGCGCGGCATCGTGCGCGGCCGCGGCCGGAACGGCCGGCGCGGGCGTCCATGGGCAGGCGCCGGCGTCCACTTCCAGGGTCGGCGGCGCGGAAGGCAGGGCGGCCAGGGCCTCGGCGACGTCGGCATGCCCCCGTGCGTGCACGACCAGTGCGGCGCCGCAGTGCGCCAGCCACGGCGCGAGGTCCCGCGACCTGGCCTGGACGTTCAGCGGCACGCCGACCATGCCGGCGATCCACGCGCCGTAGCAGGCGGCGGCCGCCTCGATGCAGTTCTGCAGGACGATCGCGACGCGATCGCCCGGCTGCAGGCCGCGCCGGCGGAGTTCGCGCGCGAAGCCGTGGGCCGAGGACCAGAACTCCGCATAGGTGGCGCGGCGCTCGCCGTCCACCATTGCGATCCGTGTGGGCCAGCGGGCCGCGACCGCGTCGATGCGGTCGGTCAGCAGGCCGTCGGCCATGGCGTCAGACCACGGCCGCCAGCGCACGCTTGCGCTTGACGAAGCCGTCGATGGCATCGACCGTGTCGAAGTTGGCCGGGATCATTTCCGCGGGGTCCACGACCAGCTTGAAGGTCTCTTCCAGGAACAGGATCAGTTCGTGGATCCCGGTCGAATCGATGATGCCGGTGTTGATCAGGGAGTCGCTGTCCCCGATGGCCGACGCATCGCTCGAGAACAGGAAGTTCTCGGCGAGGTACTGCTTGATGTCCTGACGCTGCTGCATCGCTGTCGTGCCTTTCCCGGACGTATCGCTGATCACCTTCTCTTAACGCCGAAGCGCCGGCGGACCGGCCAGCCGCGGGGCCGCGCGGCATCGCTCCGGCATGGCGGGACGACGCCCGCGGACGCCTGCGGTTTCGTCCCGGATGGCCCCGGCGCGTCGGCGGATACGTTCATCCCGTGGCATGCGACCGCCCCTGGAAAAACTGGTCCTGCTGTGCGCGATCACCCTGTCCGCGTGCGGCGGGACGGTGC
>JAAZHF010000230.1 GCA_012510865.1 Gammaproteobacteria bacterium | reverse complement strand
GATGTCCGCGTAGCGCCCCTGCGCCACCACCTCGCCGCCGTGCGCGCCGGCGCCCGGGCCGATGTCGACGATGTGGTCGGCGAGCCGGATCGCATCCTCGTCGTGTTCGACCACGATCACCGTGTTGCCGAGGTCGCGCAGGCGGGTGAGGGTCGCAAGCAGGCGCTCGTTGTCCCGCTGGTGCAGGCCGATCGAAGGTTCGTCGAGCACGTACATCACGCCCACCAGGCCCGCGCCGATCTGGCTGGCAAGCCGGATGCGCTGGGCCTCGCCCCCGGAGAGCGAGTCCGCCTTGCGCTCGAGGGTCAGGTAGTCCAGCCCGACGTCGACGAGGAAGCCGAGCCGTTCGCGGATCTCCTTGACGATGCGCGCGGCGACCTCGCCGCGCCAGCCGGGCAGCTCGAGGTCGCGGAAGAAGGCCAGCGCCTCGCCGATGGGAAGGACCACGATCGAGGGCATCGGCCGGTCGGCGACGAACACGTTGCGCGCGGAGCGGTTGAGGCGCGCGCCGCCGCACTCGGGGCAGGGCTGCTCGCTGATGTACTTCGACAGTTCCTCGCGGACGGCGGACGATTCGGTCTCGCGGTAGCGCCGCTCCAGGTTCGGCACGATGCCTTCGAAGCGGTGGCTGCGCTTGCTGCGCACCCCGCTCTCGGTGACGTAGGTGAATGCGATGCGCTCCTCGCCGCTGCCGAAGAGCACGGCCTGGCGCACGGATTCGGGCAGCTCGCGCCAGCGCGTGTCGACGTCGAACCCGTAGTGGCGCGCGAGCGAGGCGATCAGCTGGATGTAGTAGTGGTTGCGGCGGTCCCAGCCGCGCACCGCGCCCGCCGCGAGCGACAGCTCGGGGTGGACGACCACGCGCGCGGGGTCGAAGAACTGGCTCACGCCCAGGCCGTCGCAGGTCGGGCAGGCGCCCGCCGGGGCATTGAACGAGAACAGGCGCGGCTCCAGCTCGGGCAGCGCGTAGTCGCAGACCGGGCAGCTGTAGCGCGAGGAGAACAGCAGCGGTTCGGCGCCGTCGTCGTCGAGCGGGCGCACCTCGGCCATGCCGTCGCCGAGCTTGAGGGCGGTCTCGAAGGATTCGGCCAGGCGCTGCCGGATGTCGTCGCGCACGCGGAAGCGGTCGATCACCGCCTCGATCGTGTGCTTCTGGCGCAGGGCAAGCGGCGGCACGGCGTCGATCTCGTGGACGGTGCCGTCCACGCGCACGCGCACGTAGCCCTGGGCCCGCAGCTGGTCGAAGACCTGCGCGTGCTCGCCCTTGCGCTCGCGCACCACCGGGGCCAGCAGCATCCAGCGGCGCTCGGCGCCGGCCGGGTCGTCGCCCAGGGCCATGACCTGGTCGACCATCTGGCTGACGGCCTGGGCTTCGAGCGGGTAGTGGTGGTCAGGGCAGCGCGGCTGGCCCACGCGTGCATAGAGCAGGCGCAGGTAGTCGTACACCTCGGTGATGGTGCCCACCGTCGACCGCGGGTTGTGCGAAGTGGACTTCTGCTCGATCGCGATCGCGGGGGACAGGCCCTCGATCTGGTCGACGTCGGGCTTGTCCATGACGCTCAGGAACTGGCGCGCATAGGCCGACAGCGACTCCATGTAGCGCCGCTGGCCCTCGGCGTAGATGGTGTCGAAGGCAAGGGACGACTTGCCCGAGCCGGACAGGCCGGTGACCACGATCAGCCGGTCGCGGGGCAGGTCGAGGTCGATGTCCTTGAGGTTGTGGGTGCGTGCTCCGCGGATGCGGATCAGGTCCTGCGCCATCGGGGGGTCCGGGGAGGTGGGAGTGAGGCGGATCAACCAGCCTACCGAGCCCCATGGATGGGGGCAATCCGCCGGATTTCCATGGACCGGACCCGAACAGAAAGGGGCCCGGCGAACCGGGCCCCTCGCTACGGCCTTGCGTCCCCGGTCAGCGACGCGCGGTGTAGTCCACCGTGATCTCCCCCGAGCACTCGGTGGTGCCGGCGTTGCAGACCTCGTAGGTCGCGGAGCCGGCGCCGATCGAGGACGCGGTGAAGTTGTGCACGAACGAGCCGGTGTTCGCGACGCTCGCGGCGGTCTCGCCGTTGAACTTCACGTCGACCATCTCGCCCTCGCCGCCGGTCCAGGACAGGGGCACGCGGATGCGCTGGCCCTTGAGCGGGAACGCGTAGCGGGCCTGCAGGTCCGTCGGGGCCTCGCCACCCGGTCCGCCGGTGTAGCTGGCGGTCAGGGTGATGCCACTGGCGGTCGACCAGCCGAAGACCCGCACGTACCAGGCACCGGCGTTAGGCGTGGCAAAGGTGCAGGTCTCGTTGTTGCCGGTCAGCCACGGGCGGCAGTCCCAGTTCGACGAGGTCGGCATCGCGCCTTCCAGGACGTACAGGTCGGCGTCGCCCGTCCCACCGCTCATCGCGAAGGTCAGGTTCGTAGCGTTCTCCGGGACGTTCATCACGAAGAAGACCTCTTCGCCGGCCGGGACGCTGATGCCGGTGACCGGCACGCCGTTCTCGAGCTCGTCGATCGTCGGCGGCGGCGGTGCCTCGCCGTAGGTGCCGGTGATGGTCCAGCCATCCACCGGGCCGTAGGCATGCACGCGGGCATGCCACGTGCCGGCCTCGGGCGCCGGGAACTCGCAGACCTCCTGGTTCACACCACCCCTGTACGGACGGCAGTCATACACCGTGTCGGTCGGCGCGTCGCCGAACCGCACGTACAGGTCGGCGTCGCCCGTTGCGCCACCCTCGCCCGGGGCCATGAGGAAGGTCAGGTACTCCTCGCCTTCCGGCACCTCGAGCGTGAAGAACAGCTCGCCACCCTCGCCCAGGGGACCGACCTCGTAGGTCTCCTCGTTCTCGAGCTCGATCGGCGGCGGCGGCGGCGGCGGGCCCGGGGGAGTCGGCGGCAGCGGCTGGTCTCCCGAGGCGACGGCGACCGCCAGGCCGGCGTCGATCAGGCTCGCGCACCAGCGGGAGGCCGTGTTGCAGTTGGTGACCTCGCCGTTGGCCGCATAGGCCGTGTTCTCGAGGATCGTCTGGACCTCGGCCGGGGTCAGCGGGTCGTTTCCGGCCAGCTCGTTGGCCTGCAGCACCAGCGCGACGGTGCCGGCCACGTGCGGCGTGGCCATCGAGGTGCCGTGGTACCAGGCGTAGGCATCGCTTTCCTGCACGGTGGCGCCCGAGTTCACGGTCGACAGGACCTGGTCCTCGTTGCGGACCACGCCGCTGCCCGCCGGGGCCGCGACGCTGATGCGCTCGCCGAAGTTGGTGTAGGTGTAGCGG
>JAAZHF010000024.1 GCA_012510865.1 Gammaproteobacteria bacterium | reverse complement strand
TCGCTGGCGAGCGGCCGGCCTCCCGTAGATCGTCCTCAAAGGATCTGATCCTCGCGATTGAGAGAGCCGCGAGCCGTGCTGTGCCGATGTGCGGCGCGATGTGAAGCCTAAGGTGTGATTTTTCATGGAATGAGGACCCTGTTTAAGGGGTGATTTTCGTCCAAACGGGACCCCTTAACGTGGGGTCATCAAAATGCCTCCGGTTTTATCGGAGGCATTTGTGTTTTGGATGTTGATTGTGGAGACGATTGCAAAGATACGCCGGCTTTCGCGGGTTCAGGGGAAGTCGATCAAGGCGATCTGCCGGGAGTTGAAGGTCTCCCGGAAGGTGGTGCGCAAGGTGCTGCGTTCGGGCGAGACAGAGTTCCGCTACGAGCGCAAACACCAGCCCTATCCGCGGATGGGGGCATGGCGCGAAGAGCTTGACCGGATGCTGACGACGAACGTGGCCAAGCCCCGGCGGGAACGACTGACACTGATCCGTATCTTCGAGGAGCTTCGCGACCTCGGCTACGAGGGCAGCTACAGTTCGGTGTGGCGGCACGCGCAGGCGTGGGAACGGGAACGCGGCAGCGCTGCTGCCGATGCCTACATCCCGCTGAGCTTTGCGCCGGGCGAAGCCTACCAGTTCGACTGGAGCCACGAGATTGTTGTTCTCGACGGTGTGACCACGACGGTGAAGGTGGCGCACATGCGGCTTTGTCATAGTCGCATGTTCTTTGTTCGCGCCTATCCGCGCGAGAGTCAGGAGATGGTGTTCGACGCGCACGACCGGGCATTCGCCTTCTTCCGCGGCACGTGCACGCGCGGGATCTACGACAACATGAAGACGGCGGTGGACGCGATCTTCATCGGCAGGGATCGCCGCTACAACCGTCGCTTCCTGCAGATGTGTGGCCATTACCTCGTCGAGCCGGAGGCCTGCACGCCAGCGGCAGGCTGGGAGAAGGGTCAGGTCGAGAACCAGGTTGGGCTGGTGCGCGAGCGCTTCTTCACGCCGAGGCTCCGGTTCAAGACGCTGGAGGATCTGAATGGCTGGCTGGCCGACAAATGCGTCGCCTGGGCCAAAGCGCGCCGGCACCCCGAGCAGGGTGAGCGCACCATCTGGGACGTGTTCGAGGAAGAACGCGCCAACCTCATCCCCTATGCCGGGCGCTTCGACGGCTTCCACAGCATCCCCGCCTCGGTGTCGAAGACCTGCACGGTACGCTTCGACAACAACAAATACTCGGTGCTGTCGAGCGCCGTTGGCCGGCCGGTCGAGGTCCATGCCTATGCCGACCGGATCGTCATCCGCCAGGATGGCGTGGTCGTGGGCGATCATGCCCGTGCGTTCGGACGCGGCAAGGTGATCTACGATCCCTGGCACTACGTGCCGGTGCTGGCGCGCAAGCCGGGCGGCTTGCGCAACGGTGCACCATTCCGGGAATGGGTTCTGCCGTCGGCCATGGAGAAGATACGCCGCAAGCTCCAGGCGGCAGATGATGGCGACCGGCAGATGGTGAAGATCCTCACCTGCGTGCTGACCGATGGAATAAGCGCCGTCGAGGCCGCCTGCCAAGAGGCGCTTGATCAGGGCGTTTCGTCGGCGGACATGATCCTCAACATCCTGGCCCGCAGCCGCGATCCGGCTCCAGGCGAGATCCTTTCCATTCCCCAGGCGCTGAAGCTGGCTCACGAGCCGATCGCCGACTGCGCCCGCTATGACAGTCTCAGGAGGACAAGCAATCATGCAACGCACCGAGGTTCTGGACTTGATGGGAGCGCTGAAGCTCTACGGGATGCGGTCGGCCTATGACGAGATCATGGGCGTCGCCATCAAGCGACAGCACGAGCCGCCGAAGATCGTCGGCGATCTGTTGCAGGCCGAGATATCGGAGAAGCAGGCCCGTTCCATCAAATACCAACTCACCGTCGCCAAGCTGCCGTTGGCCAAGGACATCGAGGACTTCGACTTCTCCGGCACGCCTGTCAACGAACCCCTGATCCGCGACCTTGCCGGTGGCGCCTTCGTCGCCGATCAGCGCAATGTCGTGCTGGTCGGCGGGACGGGCACTGGCAAGTCGCATCTGGCGATCGCCATTGCCCGTTCCCTCATCCGCAACGGCGCGCGCGGCCGCTTCTCCAATGTCGTCGACCTGGTCAACAGGCTCGAGACCGAAG
>JAAZHF010000229.1 GCA_012510865.1 Gammaproteobacteria bacterium | reverse complement strand
GGTGCCGGGCCGGCCGACCCGCACCAGGGCGCCGCGCCCGCGCTGGAATCCCTCTTGCTGCGCTGGCCGCCCCGCGTGCACCGGCTGGAGCCGAGGCAGGCGCTGTTCCATGCGGGCCAGCCGCGGCATGCGCTCTACTACGTGCGTTCGGGCTGCTTCAAGGTCATGGTGCTCAGCGAGGACGGCCGGGAGAAGATCACCGGTTTCCGCATGCGCGGCGACCTGCTGGGACTCGATTCGGTGGACATGCCGGCGCACGCCTGCGACGCGGTGGCGCTCGACGCGGCCGAAGTCTGGGAACTGCCGTGCAGGAACCTCCACGACATGCTGCCCGAGGTCAGGGAGCGGGTGACGGCCATGCTCGCCGGCGAGATCCGCCGCGACTGGCGCTGGATGCTGGCCCTGGGCACGCTGGCCGCCGACCAGCGCGTGGTCGCCTTCCTGCTCGACCTTTCGGCGCGCTTCGCCGCGATGGGCCTCGATCCGCGGTTGCTGCAGCTGCGCATGACCCGCGCGGAGCTCGGCAACTTCCTCGCGCTGACCCTGGAAACGGTGACCCGGGCCCTCTCGCGCATGCAGGCGCGGGGCAGCATCGAAGTCGACGGGCGCCGCATCCGCATCCTCGACGAAGCCGCCCTGCGGGCGGTGCTCGACGGCGAGGAGGAGCGCTGGCACTGACGCGGCGGCACCTCAGGCCTCCGCGGCAAGCACCTCGCGGACTGCGTCGAGGAGAGCGTCGCGCGTCCAGGGCTTGCGCAGCAGGCGCAGGCCCGGGCCGCCCCGCGGGTCGGCCGCGCGCTCCTCGTCCCCGGACGTGAGCAGCACCGGCAGGCTGGGTCGCAGGGCCCGCGCCTGGCGCGCGAGGGCCTTGCCGTCGAGGCCCGGCCCCAGCATCACGTCGCTGAAGAGCAGGTCGACCGGGCTCCCGGACTGCAAGCGCTCGAGCGCGGACTCCGCGTCCGCCACGTCCTCGACCCCGTACCCGGCGGCGCGCAGGAAGGCGACCGCGATCGCGCGCACGGGACCGTCGTCCTCCACTACCAGGATGCGCTGGCCGGAGGCGGTGGCGGGGCCGCCGGGCCGCGCCGCGGCGTCGGCGGGCGCCGCGCCCGCCGCTGCCGGAAGGTACAGCCGCACCTGCGTACCCGAGCCCAGCGCGCTGTCGATCCGCAGCCCGCCGCCGCTCTGCATGGCGAAGCCGTAGACCATGCTCAGGCCCAGGCCGCTGCCGCGGTCGCGTCCCTTGGTGGTGAAGAACGGCTCCATCGCGCGCGCAAGGGTCTCCGGCGCCATGCCGCGTCCGTTGTCGGCGACCGTCAGCCGCAGGTAGCGCCCGGGAGCCAGGCCGTCGCCGCTGCCGGCCCCGAGGGTGGCCTGCTCCGCGCGGACTTCGATCCGTCCGCCGTGGAGGAGGGCGTCGCGGGCGTTGAGCACCAGGTTGAGCAGCGCGGCCTCGAGCTGGCCCGCATCCACGTAGGCCGGCGGCAGGCCGTCGGCGACCTCCACCCGGAGCCGCACCTGGTCACCGAGCGTGCGCTCGAGGACGACCTCGACGTCGCGCAGCAGGGCCGGCACGTCGACGCGGCGGGGGACCAGGCGCTGGCGGCGGGCGAACGCCAGCAGCTTCGCGGTGAGCTCGGCGCCGCGCCCGACCGAACGCAGCGCGCTCGCGAGAAGCTCCCGTCCCGGCTCGCTCCGGACCTCGTCCTCGAGCAGCTGCAGGCTGCCGGACATCACCGTGAGCAGGTTGTTGAAATCATGCGCGACGCCTCCGGTCAGCTGCCCGATCGCGTCGAGGCGGTGCGCGTGCGCCAGCTGCTCCTCGGCGCGCCGCTGCTGCACGAAGGCCGCGAGCGTGCCCGCCGCCGACTGCAGGAGGTGGAGGCTGTCGTGGTCGAAGCGCTGCCGCTGGCGCGCCAGCGCCAGCAGTGCGCCGGCGGCGCGGTGCCGCTGGAGCACCGGGATCATCGCCGCGCTGCCGGCCCGCGGCAGCGGCAGCGGGAACAGGGCCGCGGCCGATGGGTCGGCGGCGATGTCCTCGATGATCCACGGTTCCTGGTGCTCGCCGGCGAAGGGGCGGGGGACGGTCGCGCCCACCTGCCAGGCCCCGCCGGCCGCCGCGCGGACCTCCGCCGGCCGGTCGCCCTGTGCCGGCGCCAGCACGGCCACCGACTCGACGTCGAGCGCCTCGACCAGGAGCGGCGGCAGCGTGTCGACGAACTCGGCGACCGTGCCCGCGGCGAGCGCGAGCCGGCCGATGCGCGCCGCGATCGCGTCGTAGCGCGCCCGGGCCAGCGCCTGGCGGACGCGCTGGGTCCCGGAAATGTCGCGGCAGGATGCCAGGTACAGCGGCCCGTCCGCGGATTCCAGCGGACTGAGCGCGATCTCGACGGGGAACTCGCTGCCGTCGCTCCGGCGTCCCATCAGGGCCTGTCCGGTGGCGCCCATCGGCCGCACGTGCGGCCGCGCGATGTATCCCTCGCGGAAGGCGCGGTGGCGGTCGCGCGCGGCTGCCGGCACGAGGTCCTCGATCTCCAGGCCTCCGAGCGCCCCGCGGGCGTGGCCGAACAGCGCTTCCGCGTGGGCGTTGGCGTGCACGATGCGCCCGTCGCGATCGACCACGACCAGGGCATCCGGGACCGCGTCGAACAGGCCGGGGATGGCCGGCGGCGCAGGGCCGCTCATTCCGCCCGCACCTCCGCGGCGAACAGGTAGCCAGCGCCGCGTACGGAGCGGATCAGGGCCGGCGCGGCCGGGTCGGGCTCGACCTTGCGCCGCAGGCGCGCCACCGCGACGTCGATGGCACGGTCGAACGGGCCGGCCTCGCGCCCGTGCAGCGCGGTCATCAGCTCGTCGCGGGTGCGGACCTCGTTGGGACGCTGGAGGAAGGCGCGCAGCAGTTCGAATTCGCCGGTGGTCAGCGGGATCTCTTCGCCGTCGGCGCCGGTCAGCCTGCGCGCGCCCAGGTCGAGCACCAGGTGCGCGAAGGCCAGCCGCTGCGCGGGCGCGGCCGCCGGCGGTACGGCGGGGGCGGCCCGTCGCAGCAGGGAGCGGATCCGTGCCAGGAGCTCGCGGAAATCGAAGGGCTTGGCGACGTAATCGTCGGCGCCCAGCTCGAGCCCGACCACGCGCTCGACGGGCTCGCCGCGCCCGCTGACCACGATCACCGGGCCCTGCCAGCGCGCGCGCAGCTGCTGCAGCAGCGACAGGCCGTCGGCGTCGGGGAGGCCGAGATCGAGCAGCACGACGTCGGGTTCGCCCTCCGCCAGGCGCTCGCGCATGGCGGCGCCGCTGTGGGCCGCCTGGACCTCGAATCCGTGGCCGCCGAGATAGCGTCCGATCAGCTCCACGATCCCGGCGTCGTCGTCGACGACGAGCACCCTCGGGCGGGGGGACGGGAGCGGGATGGCGGGGGCATCGGCTGCGGTCATCGGGTCGGTACATGGTACCGCGGGGGGTGCGCCGGGACCGGCGTCCAGCAGCGCGCGACCCGCCGTCGTCAACCGCGCCAGCGTCCGCGCACCGTCCTCGACCGTGCGCACCCATCCGGTGCCCGCGACGCCGCCGATCCCGTCCTCGCCGATCCAGGCCAGGGTGCGCAGGAGCACGCTCATGCGCACGCCCAGGCGCTTGCACAGGCGTGGCAGGGACACGCCGTCCGGCTCGCCCTCCAGCTCGGCGAGCAGGGCGCGGACCAGGGCCTCGTCAACCGACAACGCGGGCGGGGATTTCGCGCTGCCGGGGGCCGTCGCCGTCG
>JAAZHF010000228.1 GCA_012510865.1 Gammaproteobacteria bacterium | reverse complement strand
GTTCGACCGCCAGCCCGACGGGCGGCTCGAGCCGCTGCCGGCGCCCTGCGTCGACACCGGCATGGGACTGGAGCGCATTGCGGCGGTGCTGCAGGGCGTGCACGACAACTACGAGATCGACCTGTTCCAGGCCCTGATCGCCGAGGCGGCGAAGCTCACCGGCACCGAAGACCTGGACAACAAGTCGCTGCGCGTGATCGCCGACCACATCCGCGCCTGCAGCTTCCTGATCGTCGACGGCGTGCTGCCCTCCAACGAGGGTCGCGGCTACGTGCTGCGCCGGATCATCCGCCGCGCGCTCCGCCACGGCTGGATGCTGGGCGTGCGCCAGCCGTTCTTCCACGGGCTTGTCGCGACGCTCGACGCGCAGATGGGCGACGCCTATCCCGAGCTGCGCGAAAAGCGCGCCCTGGTCGAGCGCGCGCTGCTGGCCGAGGAGGAGCGCTTCGCGGAGACCCTGGACGCCGGCATGCGCATCTTCGACGAGGTCGCCGCCCGCAGCACGGGCACGATCCCCGGCGCCGACGCCTTCCGGCTGTACGACACCTACGGTTTCCCGCTCGACCTCACGGCCGACATGGCGCGCGAGCGCGGGCTCGACGTCGACACCACCGGCTTCGAGGCCGCGATGGAGCAGCAGCGGGAAACCGCGCGCGCGGCCGGCAAGTTCGGCGGCGGCACCACGCTTCCGGCCGAGCTGGTTGCGAAGATGGCCCCGACCGGCTTCCTCGGCTACGACCAGCTCCGCGCGGACGGCCTCGCCGTCGTGGCCATCCTCCGCGAGGGCCTGCCGGTCGAGCGCATCGAGGCCGGCGACGAAGCCATCGTGTTCCTCGACCGCACGCCCTTCTACGCCGAGTCGGGCGGCCAGGTCGGCGACACCGGCGTCCTCGTCGCGCCAGCCCCCGGGAAAGCGGCCCCGGTGGGAGCGGCTACAGCCGCGATCCCCGATCCCGCGGCCCCCACCTTCACCGTGGAGGACACCCGCAAGTTCGCAGGCCAGTTCCACGGCCACCTCGGCCGCCTGCAGTCCGGCAGCCTGGCGGTCGGCGACCGCCTCGATGCCCGCGTCGACGCCGCCCGCCGCGCCACCACCGTGCTCAACCACAGCGCGACCCACCTGCTGCACGGTGCGCTGCGCGCGCGCCTGGGGACCCACGTCGCGCAGAAGGGCTCGCTCGTGGCGCCCGACCGCCTGCGCTTCGACTTCTCGCACTTCGAACCGATCACCGCCGAGGAGCTGCGCGACATCGAGCTGCGGGTCAACGACGAAGTCCGCGCCGACCACGGCGTCGAGATCCGCGAGATGGGCATGCAGGAGGCGATCGACGCCGGTGCCATCGCCCTCTTCGGCGAGAAGTACGGCGAGCGCGTGCGCGTGGTGAAGATGGGTGAGTCGGTCGAGCTTTGCGGCGGCACCCACGTGGCGCGCACCGGCGAGATCGGCCTGTTCAAGCTGGTGTCCGAGGGCGGCGTCTCCGCCGGCGTGCGCCGCGTCGAGGCCCTGACCGGCCGCGCCGCGCTCGAGCACGTGGCCGCCGCGGAGGAGACGCTGTCCGACGCGGCGCGCCTCCTGGGCGGCACCAGCGCCGAGATCCCGGACAAGCTGCGCGCCCTGCTCGAGCGGCAGAAGAAGCTCGAGCGGGAGCTCGAGGCGCTCAAGGCGCGCGCCGTGAGCAGCGCGACCGCGGACCTGGCGGCCAGGGCGGTCGAGGTCGGCGGCATCAAGGTGCTCGCCGCGCGGATCGAGGGCCTGGACGCGCGCGCCCTGCGCGATGCCCTGGACCGGTTCAAGCAGCAGCTCGGCGACGCGGTGGTCCTGCTCGCCGGTGCCAGCGAGGGCCGCGCGGCCCTGGTCGCCGGGGTCAGCGGCGCGGCGCTGGGCCGGATCAAGGCCGGCGAGCTGCTGTCGCACGTTGCTTCGCAGGTCGGGGGCAAGGGCGGTGGCCGCCCCGACATGGCGCAGGGCGGCGGGCAGGACGGGCCCGCGCTCGAGGCAGCCCTGGCCGCGGTCCCGGAGTGGGTTGCGGGTCGACTGACCTGAGGCCGGCCCGATTTCGTTACTTTTTGCATACACGCCGCCGCCCGGCGGCTGCTATGATGATCCACTTGCGTGAATCACCCCGGCAGGCGCGCGCCCCCGGCGCCTCCCACACCGTACCGGGCGGAGACCCGGCCCAGGAGTTCACATGTTGATTTTGACCAGGCGGGTCGGCGAAACGCTCATGATCGGTGACTCGGTCACCGTGACCGTGCTGGGCGTGAAGGGCAACCAGGTGCGAGTGGGGATCACCGCGCCCAAGGACGTTTCGGTCCACCGCGAGGAGATCTACCAGCGCATCCAGCGCAACGAACCGCCGCCGGAGGGCGAGAAGGGCGGGGAATAGCGCCGGGGTTTGCCGGCCGTTGGCCGAGCCGGTATTCTTACGCCCCTCGCCGGCCTCGTTGCCGGCGCGGCATCACCCGGAGAGTTGCCCGAGAGGCCGAAGGGGCTCCCCTGCTAAGGGAGTATGGGGTCAAAAGCTCCATCGAGGGTTCGAATCCCTCACTCTCCGCCAGTTTCCTAGCACAATCAACGCCTTACGCAGTTTTCCGGTCGCGCCCCATACTCCGCCCCATCCTTGGGAGCGTGGCAATCTGGTGGTCGATGACCGCCTGGACCTCGGACTCGACCCACACCGATGACTTGCCCCGCTTCAACGGGCGCGGGAACTCGCCGCGCATGATCGCGTCGTAGATGCCGCTGCGGCTGTACCCGGTGCGGCGGATCACCTCGGGCATCGGGAGCAGCGTCTCGGGCTTCATGCCTGGCCCTCCCCCTCCCCCTGCTCGGGCACGATGCCCTTCCCGCGCGCCTGGTCGATGGCGTCCTTCATGGCGTCGTAGGTGCGAGGCGCTCGCTTGCCCTTCGACCAGTCGATGCCAACCTCGTCGGCCATCATGGCCGCAAGCTCGTCCCAGCGAGTCGCCAATGCGGACCAGATGTACGAGTAGCGCGCCATCTCACCGATGCGCGGCTTCCACTCAGGGAACAGTTCCAAGAGTCGCAGGCAGCGCCCAAGATCGGACGGGTCCCACGGAAAGCTGCCGTCCGACTTCATGCCGAGCATGTGGTGACAGATCGCTTTGCTTGATGCTCCGCTGTCCCCGCCCGCGAGCCACAGCAACGCTCGCCGCTCGGTAGACGCATCCTCCCGCGCCGCTTCGAGGGCGGCGGCAGATTCGCGGAGCAGGGCGCGGAAGTCGGCGGGCCGCATGTCCACGAACACGCACTCGTGAGCCGGGTCACTCGGCATCCGCTCGGCGTCGTCGGTCACTTCCCACTTCACGGCGCGCAGCCTCTCGATCAAGTCCATCACTCCCCTTCCTCCTTATCAGCCGTATCCGGTCCAGTCGGGGCCGCCGACCTTCGGCGATTGACCCCAAAAGGCCCCGCTCCCTTCCTCCTGGTCGCGCAGCAGGGCGCGGGCGCGGTCCAGTATCTCGGACTCGTATGCCAGCCCCTCCCGGTTGTCGATGCACTCCCGCAACGCCTCCGCCAGCCGCTCGGCGCGGGCTTCAAGTCTGCGCTCGGTAGCCACCCCGGTGCGGAATGCGTCGTAAGCCGTGGCGTGCAGCGACTTCCACCGCTCCACCTCCGCCCGCAGCGCCTCGGTCTCGGCCTGTAGCGGGGCGGTGTGGTGCTCGACGTTGGCGCGGGCGTAGTGCTTGATGATCTCGATCTTGGGATGCCCTTGTAGCTCGGCATACAGCGGCAGCAGATCAGTCTCGGCGGTCATGGGTGGGCCTCCAATCCAGCAGCACGCCACAGCACATGGGCCTGTCCTCGCCATACTTCGCCATTGAGTGGTTGTCGGCGTCCACGCCTGACCACCCGCGCGCGAAGTAGGCGGCGGCTTCTCGCCATCCTTCCAACCTTAGTTCGGCCGCCCTATGCTCGACTTCCGTCGTAGCGGCGTTCACCGCGTCCACCATTTCAAGGTGCGATTTGCTCACGTCGTCGGCTCCTGGGGCTGGGGGGCGAGGGCGGCGGTCAGGGCGGCGGTTACGCAGCCGTAAAGCGATTCGCCGTCCTCCTGACGACGCAGGTAGGCCGCAAGGGCCCGCTCGACCATCGCCTCATCCACGGCTGCGGGCTGCTGGGATACGGCGTCGCAGCGGATGCCGGCACAGGTTTCGCACACAGCACGAGGGCCGGTAGGTTCGTGGCAGTCATCGCACCGCATGGAGGCTGCGGGCTGCTGGGCGAGGGCGGCGATGTGCTCCTCGACTTCCTCGATGGCGTCCACGTAGCCCCACACGCTCGACCATTCCGCCGGTCGGCCGGTCACGGCTTGAAACATGCGGCCAAGCGCGTCCTCGGCGGCGTCGCGCTGGTCGATGGTCCACCCGTGGTCCGATTCTTCGCGGTCCAGCCGGCGCTGCATTTCCTCCACCCCCACGGGCGCGCTCTCATGTCGGACAGCTCGGGCATCCAGATCGTTCCACGACAATCTGCCGCAAGCGTAATCCCACGCATCGGACAGCGTCACTACTCGCAGGCCGCGCACCGGCTGCGCCTCGGCAGGATGGGAGCAGGCGTAGCAGACCTGCCCCATGTGCATCGTCGGCTGGCCGCACTCCAGGCAAACAACCTCATCCGCCTGCGTCTCGGCAGGGGGCTGGGGGGCGGACAGGGCGGCGATAAGCGGTAGGACGGCTGCGTGTGCCCGGCAGGCTGCTAAGGGGTCATCGGGGAACGCCACGCACAAAGCATTATTCAGAGTCGCCACCGCCTCCCAGCCAGCCGCCTCGGCCTTCGACGCGGCGAGGGCGGCTTCTACTGCCGCTTCCATCGCGTCGCGTTCGTGGCAGCCGCTCTCTCGGGCCTCGTCATAAGCGGCATGGGCAGCCACCAGCGCCTCGGGGGTCGGGTTAGGCATGGTCGCGCTCCTTGGCGAGTTCGGCGAGCAGGGCGTCGGCGTCGCACACAGCCTGCGAGGCCACCGCAGCGGAATCGAACGCCGCGTGGTCAATCCATCCGGCGTTGGCGCGAATCCCCTGCATCGCCGCCATCGCGAACGCCTCGCGCTTGGTCAGGCCATCGGCGGGGCCATGCCCGCGAAAATGCTCGCCGGGGCAGAGCGGCACGGGGGACGCCGGCAAACTTCCGTTATCACTCATCTCAATCTCTCCTCCCGCTCGGCGGGGTTAGGGGTTTCGCAAAGCCAGGTCGATCAGCCCGAGCGCCAGGCACGAGGACCAGCCGACCAGGAAGCCCAGCCAGAACCGAAAGCGTTCGCTCGAGGTCATGCTGCGTCCTCCAATCGAAACGAAACGGGCATGTCCGGCAGATGGACCGGCGACACCGCGCTCTGGCGGGCCGTCCCGTAGGCCATGCGGCGGCGGATCGAATCCCAGCCGCCTGGCCAGAAACGCCACGACAGGCGGTGCCGGTTCATGACCACCAGCGGGTCGCGCCAGATGACGATTTCGCCCTCGCCGTTGCCGGCGTCGCACTCGATCGCCTCGTCGCACTGCGGGTCCGGGCCGTAGCCGAAGGGGTTCGTCTCGTTG
>JAAZHF010000227.1 GCA_012510865.1 Gammaproteobacteria bacterium | reverse complement strand
GGACATTCCCGGCGCCGCCATGCCCCTCGATATCGTCGTCGTGATGGACCCGATCGGGTCGATCAACATCGCCAAGGACTCCACCTTCGCCATGCTGCCGGAGGCCCAGCGCCGCGGACACCGGCTGCTGTACGTCCGCCCCGGCGGCCTGGCGGTGGACAACGGCACCGCCGTGGCCACCATGGCGCCGCTGCAGGTGCACGAGGACCCGTCCGGCTGGTACCAGCTGGGGGACTGGACGACGACCCCGCTCGGCCCCGGCCACGTGGTGCTGGTGCGCACCGATCCGCCGGTCGACGCCGAGTACATCCACGACACCCAGGTGCTGGGCCTGGCCCAGGCGGCCGGGGCGATGGTCGTCAACGACCCGCAGGGGCTGCGCGACTACAACGAGAAGCTCGCCGCGCTGCTGTTCCCGCAGTGCTGCCCGCCGACCCTGGTCAGCCGCGATGCCGCCGCCCTGAAGGCCTTCGTTGCGCGCCACGGTCGCGCGGTGCTCAAGCCGCTGGACGGCATGGGCGGGCGCTCGATCTTCCTGCTCACGTATGGCGAGGCCAACACCAACGTGGTGCTGGAGACGCTCACCCAGGGCGGGCGGAGCCTGGCGATGGCGCAGCAGTACCTGCCGGAAATCTCCGAGGGCGACAAGCGGATCCTGCTGGTCGACGGCGAGCCGGTGGACTACTGCCTGGCGCGGATCCCGCAGGGCGACGAGTTCCGCGGCAACCTGGCCACCGGTGGCCGCGGCGAGGGGCGCCCGCTCAGTGACCGCGACCGCTGGATCGCGTCGCAGGTCGGTCCGGAGATGAAGCGCCGCGGCATGGTGTTCGTCGGGCTGGACGTCATCGGCGACTGGCTGACCGAGGTCAACGTGACCAGCCCGCCCTGCCTCCGCGAGCTGGCCGCGCAGTTCGGGCTGAACATCGCCGGCCGGCTGTTCGACGCCATCGAGGCACGCGCCGGCTCCGGCCCGGCGGCCCCGCGCGCGGAGTGACTACCGCGATGGCGGCGGCACGCGACTTCCACGACTCGGGCCAGCGCCTGGGCGCGACCATGGCGCTGTCCCTCGCGCTGCATGCGATCGTGCTGCTGGGGGTGGGCTTCACGCTGCACCAGGCCGCGCCGGTGGTACCGACGCTGGATGTCATCCTGACCCGCACCACCACCGCGCTGACCCCGGAGCAGGCCGATTTCCTGGCCCAGGCCAGCAACCAGGGCGGTGGCGAACACGACCACAGCACCCGCCCGAGGGAGAACCAGGCCGGGCCGCTGCCACGCCCGAGCACCGGGCTGGCGGCGCAGCAGCTGCAGGCCCAGGCACCCGACCCGCAGCCGGCGCCCGAGGCGAGGGTGGTGGATAGCGCGCGCGGCGAGGCGCCGACCGCGGTCGCCCGCGACACGCCGGAGCCGGAGACCCGCCCGCTCCCCCGCGGCCGCGAACGCATCGAGCACGACATGGAGATGGCGCGCTTGGCGGCCGAGATCCACCTGCGCTCGGAGCAGTACGCGAAGCGGCCCTCGCGCAAGTTCGTCTCCGCCAGCACCACCGAGTACGCCTGGGCCGGATACCTGCGCGAGTGGGT
>JAAZHF010000226.1 GCA_012510865.1 Gammaproteobacteria bacterium | reverse complement strand
TAGGGGCGCATTGTAGGATCTCGAGCAATTGAGTATCTTGATTATTCAAGTACTCATCTATGATGATCTCTGCGACTTTACGAGTCGGCGCGACAACCAAGTCGACACACTTAAGAGAGCGACTGAGACCGCGCTTTGCGAAGCCATCGAATATGCTGCTATTTGCGTACGGTGGCGGCGCCAGCCCAAGCGGCCAAGGATCGCTAAAGAACGCAGCCCACTTACATCGGTACTTCTTGGCAAATATCGAGGCTAGCGTGTGTGACTCGACAGGCGTTGACAAAGACAGAACGATATCGGGGCGCCAACATGAATCCATCCATTCAAGCCGCCATGAATATACTCTTTTAATAATCCATGGTGAGCTAATGGATACGCCAAGCTTCGCAATCAGTCCCTGAAGCTTTGTAATCACCCGCGAGGCAATCCGGCTCCGCCTGCCATAAGGAAACGCTGATTTCGCATCCGGACAACATATTCTGACATCTAAACCTCTTTCTTTAAGAGCATCCACCAGCCTTCCGGCCTGGGTGGCTCGCGCACCAACCGCCGGGGGAAAAAGCCCGGCTACCACAAGCACTCGCACGTTCTATCCCTCAATTTTGACCTACGTTCAGTATCGAAGAATTCTCTTTCTCAGTGCATGAAGAATGACATATGAAAGTAAAGCGACAGTTGTCCAATAAAGAAATGCAGCATCTGCACCCAACGACCTCAGGGCAAGCACTCCCAAGAGCAGCATGGAAGTCCTGCCAATTTCCCACAGGAGCATCCAACTCTGTTTGCCGTAAAGAGTAAAGTCTGTTGTCAGAGGGCTCACATAGAATTGAACCGCCGAGAAAAAGAGCATTAATGAAATCGCGGAGTTAATGGAGAACCCTGACCCTAGCCACTTATCGCCGAAAGCAAAGGCGGCGATAGCCTCAAAGTTGATAAAGTAAGATATAGCTGCGGAAGCAATTAAGAGGGCAGCTATTATCGCCAAGAATCGCTCAGCGCGCCGTCGAGACTCTATCTGGTCGCCTTTCTTACTTATCTCAGCAGTCAGGAGTTCGGACGTTGCACGCGCAAGCAAGCCGACGGGCAACTGAACTGCTCTGATCACGAGATATACAGCACCAGCCACTGCCTCGCCAAATGCAGCAGTGAAAACTATAGGCAACCCCTGCAGGTAAAAAGCGCTGACCACTGCAGCCGGAGCTCCAAATGAGTACTGTCGCTTAAATTTTCGCAGGTGATCTACGCACGCAGACA
This sequence comes from Gammaproteobacteria bacterium, assembly GCA_012510865.1. Classification (GTDB taxonomy): domain Bacteria; phylum Pseudomonadota; class Gammaproteobacteria; order Xanthomonadales; family Xanthomonadaceae; genus Luteimonas. The sequence goes on along the minus strand of JAAZHF010000226.1, from coordinate 5,399 downwards.
TACGGAACTGATGCGCTTGCCACGAGGAACTCTTGACTGGCAAAACAAACATAAAGCTGGCGAAATTTGCTAACAGCAATAGCTCAAAATGATCGCTCCAATATGCTGCGAGCACAAGAAGCACGCCAGATATTAACGAGCGGAAGAACACTATCCGAGCCGCGCGCCGAGAGTCGCCGCGTCTAATTAGAAAGGCTCTATAAATATCAAATCGAGAGGTCAGCAACGCCCCCACTACAGCCAATGACGGTCCTAGGCTAGGGCCGAAGTAGATGGCAGCAAGCACCGTAGCCGTAATGAGCGCGGCGCTTACAAGGAAAGCTGTATGGATCGAGTCCGTTGCAACCTTTATCGCATCAGCCTCGGAGTCAGATGCAAGAACAAGAACATCTGCCCTGGCTGATACAAGAAACGCCAGCATAGAACTAACTGCTAGCCATAGTGCATAACTTCCGACAACTTCGGGTGAGGAGTGTCGCGCAACTAGAACTATTGAGACCGTTTGCACCACGGCCGCGACCGCCCCGGCGCCTGACACGGCCGTCAATGCTCGAAGATTCATTCTTGTTTAGACACAAGTGCCAAATAGCGGTATGGCAGAAGCTTTCGCGCACTCAAAGCCGTCATGTCACTCCCGAATCCTTCGTGATGTTTACAAACGTCCGTCAACCGACTCTCTCGGCAATACATACTTAACGTCGTACAGAACTGCTCCAGATTTTCCATATGTACGAATACCGACAGTTCCCAGCTGACGAAATTCTTCATGCCCCACTGCCAAGATTATGGCGTCGTACTCACCTTGCCCCGGCGAGCTGAGCGTCACCCCATACTCATGCTTCGCCTCCGCCGCATCCACCCACGGATCACAAACATCCACCCGCGCGTTGTACCCCTTCAGCGCCTCGATGATGTCCACCACACGTGTATTCCGCAGGTCCGGGCAGTTCTCCTTGAACGCCAGCCCCATCACCAGGATCCGTGAGCGCACGGGATTGATCCCGTTCTTCACCATCAGCTTGATCACCTGGTGGGCCACGTATTCGCCCATGCCGTCATTCGTCCTGCGCCCCGCCAGGATCACGTCCGGGTGGTGCCCCACCTCCTGCGCCTTGTGGGTCAGGTAGTACGGATCCACGCTGATGCAGTGCCCGCCCACCAGGCCCGGGCGGAACGGCAGGAAGTTCCACTTGGTGCCGGCGGCTTCCAGCACTTCAAGCGTGTCGATGCCCAGCTTGTTGAACAGGATGGCCAGGTCGTTGACGAGTGCGATGTTGAGGTCGCGCTGGGTGTTCTCGATCACCTTGGCGGCCTCGGCCACCTTGATGCTGCTGGTCTTGTGGGTGCCGGCGGTGATGATGCTGGCGTACAGCGCGTCCACGAAGTTCGCGGCCGCCGGCGTGGAGCCCGAGGTCACCTTCAGGATGCTGGTGACGCGGTGCGCCTTGTCGCCGGGGTTGATGCGCTCCGGGCTGTAGCCGACGAAGAAGTCCTCGTTGAACTTCAGCCCGCTCACCTTCTCCAGGATCGGCACGCACACCTCCTCGGTGCAGCCGGGATACACGGTGCTTTCGTACACCACGGTGTCGCCGGGCTTCAGCACCTTGCCGAGCGACTCACTGGCCTTGCGCAGCGGAGTGAGGTCCGGGCGGCGGGCGCTGTCGATCGGCGTGGGCACAGTGACGATGTAGACGTTGCAGCCGGCGATGCCGTCGACGTCGTTGGTGAACGCGAGGCGGGTGGCTTCGGCCAGCAGCTCGGGCTCGACCTCCAGCGTGCTGTCGCGGCCGGCGCGCAGCTCGGCGATGCGGGCCTCGTTGATGTCGAAGCCGACGGTGTCGTACTGCTTGCCGAACTCGACCGCCAGCGGCAGGCCGACGTAGCCCAGGCCGACCACCGCGATGCGGGTGGCCTCGGGCGCGGGAAACTGGGTCATCGAACGGTATCCCCTTGGAGTGATGTGGTGCCTGCGGCCTGCCCCGCCGCGATCCCGGCCAGCACCGCGGCCACGGCCAGCATGGCCGGCGTGCGCAGCGGGTAGTCCACCAGCGAGTGCGCCAGCACCGCGGCCAGCGCCACCAGCGCGGTCACGCCCAGGCCGCGGGCCTGGGCAGGCAGCCGCAGCAGGCCACGCAAGGTCAGTGCCAGCGCAAGGCCGCCGAGCAGCATCGCCATGATCGCAGGCACGCCCGCCTCGAGCCACCACTGCGCGTATTCGTTGTGGGCGTGGTTGACGTAGTTCGCCATCAGCAGTTCGCGCGGGGCCTCCTGCTCGAACACCGGCACGTAGCTGCCCACGCCCGCGCCCAGGGGCGCGAAGCGGGCGGCGATCTCGCCGGTGAGGGCGCGCAGCGGGCCGCGCAGCTCGTCGATGGCCTCGACCTGCATCCAGCGCAGCGCAAGGAACAGCGCCAGCGCGGCCACGCCCAGGCTGGCGGCCAGGGCGATGCGGCTGCGCGCGCCGCCGCGCCAGGCCGGCCAGTGCGCGGCCACCACCAGGGCGCAGGCCAGGATCACCAGCACCACGCCGGCGCGCGAGCCGGTCAGGGGCAGCGCGACCGCCGACAGCAGCATCACCAGGGACGACATCACCCCGTGCACCACGCGGTGCGGGCGGCCCGGCGGCCAGGCGCCCAGCACCATCGCCAGCCGGGCGCAGGCCAGGGTGGCGGCGACCACCAGCAGCGTGGCCTGGTGGTTGGGGTTGGCGAAGAAGCCGTTCATCGCCGGAGCCCACTGCGGATAGGGATTGAGCGGGCTCTCCTGCGGGGCGCCGAGCTGGGCCACGCCGAGCAGCAGGCTGGCCATGGCCAGCACCACCACCATCTGCGCCAGTCGCCGGTGCGCGGCGCGCGGCAGCGACAGGGCCATGGCGAACAGCGCCAGCGACGGCAGCAGCGACAGCGCCGCGGCGCGGCTGGCGGCGGGGGCCAGCGACCAGCGGTCCGGGGCCTGGATGCCGAAGGCGGCCAGGTCGCGGGCCAGCGCCTCCCTGCCTTCGCCCCCGGCAAGGCCGCCCGGAAGCAGCGACTGCAGCAGCGGGATCGCCAGCACCAGCGCGGCGAAGGCGAGCCAGGCCGCGGTCACCGGGCCGCCCGGGCGCTGCAGCAGGCGCCAGCCGGCCCAGGCCAGCAGGGGAAGCGACAGCAGCTGCGCGGCGGACTCTCCGGGGCCGGACTCCATCGAGCTGCCGCCGGTCAGCGCGCACAGCGCCAGCAGCGCGCACGCGGCCACCAGGCCCGCGCGGGCCTGGCCCTCGAGCCTGGGCTGCTGGTGCTGCTCCACTGCGTCGGCGCCCTGCATCCGCTTGTGTCCCTGCATAACGAAAGCGGGACGGGTTCGACCCGTCCCGCCCGTGTCCCCGAGTCTATTGGCTGGCGCGGTCAGCGGCTGACCGGCGGCGGCTCGACGTAGGGCTCGTCGTCCATGGCTTCGAGCGCGGCGGCGCCGACGACGGCAACGCCGCTGATGATCGCGGCCCCGCCCAGGTCCGCGGCGGGGGCGCCGGCGCTGGACCCGCCCGGGCCGGCGGCGGCCACGCAGGTGGCCGGGACGCTGTGCACGCCCGCGGTGGTCAGGGGCTGGGTGCAGCCGTTCGGGTACACCAGGGTGGCCTGGCTGCCCTCGGTGAGCATGACGCGGCTGCCGGGCGCCAGCTGGCTGCCGGAGGTCGCGGAGGTGAACTCGCCCCCGGTGCTGACCATGGCGCTGCCGATGTCGACGCGGTGCATGGCGGTGCTGCCCTGTGCCAGGACGGGCGCGGACGACAGCGCGGCGACCAGGGCGGCGAGCGGGATGAGGCGGGACTTGAGCATGGAATCCTTCCGATGGGTTCTGGTGGGAGCATCCGGCGATGCTGCGCCGCAATAGAGGGTACGTGGCGGGTGCCTGGCGCGCAAGCGCGCCGTTCGCGGATTCCCGAGTCTTATCAAGCGGATGCGACGGGCATGTGAAACGGGTATTCAGTCAGCGGCTGACCGGCGGCGGCCGGTCGTTGCCGCCTCCACCGCCACCGCCGGCCGCGGCCGCGATCACGGCCACGCCGCCCGCGATGGCGGCGATCATGCCGCCGCTGGGCCCGGTGCCGTCGCCGCCGGCCACGGTGCAGTCGGGGCTGACGGTGTACACGCCCGGTTCGCGCATGGCCTTGCTGCAGCCGTTGGCGTAGCCGAGCGTGGCGACTGCGCCTTCGGTGAGCATGATGCGGTCGCCGGGGGCCACGGACTGGCCGGGCGCGGCCTGGACGAATTCGCCCCCCGTGCTGACCAGGACCTGGCCCTGCTCGACGCCGAGCTCGATGGCCTGCGCGGGAGCGGCGTCCTGGGCGATGGCCGCGGACGGGGCCAGGCCCAGCGCGGCGGTGAGGAGGGCGATGCGTAACTTGCCGTGGAGCATGGTGTCTGCGTGTCCTTTTCGCGTGCAGGGGCCGTGTCCACGACCCCGAAGGCCGCAAGTATGACGCATGGATCGTGCCAGCGGCCAGTCAGTCGCCGATCGAGACGTCCGCGAGATGGAGTTCGCCGCGCAGGGTCTGGGCCACGCCGCGCGGCGCGGGGTTCACCAGCCGCAGCCACTGGCCCTCGCAGCCCTCGCCCGCGGGCACGGTGAAGGCCAGCGACAGCGCGATCCACTCGCGCGCCTCGCGCACGCGGGCGCCGCTGGCGATGCGCCTGCGGCCGTCGCTGCAGGTGAGGGTCCACTCCAGACCCTGGTCGGAGCGCAGGCCCAGGGTGCGGGCCCGCAGGCGCAGCACGTGCTCGCCGGGACCGAGCAGCAGCGGCACTTCCAGCCCGGGGCGCGCCACCGGCCGGCCGAGGAAGCGCAGGCGCGCGGCGTGCCGCCCGCCGCCCGCGTCGATGCGGTCGAACAGCACGCCGGGCGTGCGGCGCACGCGCCAGTCGAAGCCCTGCGATGACGGCGCGCGGCCGAAATCGCCGTTCCACGGCACCGGCAGCCGCTCCGGCGCCGCGTCCAGCCCGCTGGCCCAGCGCGCGTAGGCGCTGCCCCAGCGGCCCTCGCGCAGCATGCCCTCGATCCAGCGCGCACTCTCCGCAGGGTCCAGGCCCCCGCGCGCGCGCAGCGCCCCGTGCAGGTTGTCGGCCGCCCCGGGCAGGCCGCTGGCGCTGGCCGCGCGCAGGATCGGGTCGCGCCAGAGCGGCTGCGCGACCAGGTGGTCGGCCAGCGCATCGGCGAACTCCGGCGCCTGCGCGAGCTCGGCGACCAGCTTCAGCAGCTGCGCGCGCTGCGCGGGGGCGACGGTCAGCAAGGCGTCGAGGTGGGCGGCGGCCTCGCCGTAGCGGCCCGACTGCAGGGCGCGGGTGGCGAGCCAGCCGCGCACGTTCGGGTCGCGCGGCGATTTCGTAGCGGGCATGGGTGGCCTCGTCGCCGCCCTGCCCGGC
>JAAZHF010000023.1 GCA_012510865.1 Gammaproteobacteria bacterium | reverse complement strand
CCTCGGCCAGCGTCGGCTGGTAGCCCACCGCCGACGGCATGCGGCCCAGCAGCGCCGACACTTCGGTACCGGCCAGGGTGTAGCGGTAGATGTTGTCGACGAACAGCAGCACGTCCTTGCCCTTGCCCGACTCGTCCTTCTCGTCGCGGAAGTACTCGGCCATCGTCAGGCCGGTCAGCGCGACGCGCAGGCGGTTGCCCGGCGGCTCGTTCATCTGGCCGTAGACCATCGCCACCTTGTCGAGGACGTTGGAGTCCTTCATCTCGTGGTAGAAGTCGTTGCCCTCGCGGGTGCGCTCGCCCACGCCGGCGAACACCGACAGGCCCGAGTGCGCCTTGGCGATGTTGTTGATCAGTTCCATCATGTTGACGGTCTTGCCGACGCCCGCGCCGCCGAACAGGCCGACCTTGCCGCCCTTGGCGAACGGACACATCAGGTCGATCACCTTGATGCCGGTCTCCAGCAGCTCGGTGGACGAGGACTGGTCCTCGTACGACGGCGCGGCGCGGTGGATCTCCCAGGTGTCGGCGGCGTCGACCGGGCCGGCCTCGTCGATCGGGCGGCCGAGCACGTCCATGATGCGGCCCAGGGTGCCGGGGCCGACCGGGACCGAGATCGCGCTGCCGGTGTTGGTCGCGACGAGGTTGCGCTTAAGGCCGTCGGTCGAGCCGAGCGCGATCGTGCGCACGACGCCGTCGCCGAGCTGCTGCTGCACCTCGAGGGTGATTTCGGTGCCGTCGACCTTCAGTGCGTCGTACACCTTCGGCACTTCGCTGCGCGGGAACTCCACGTCGACGACCGCGCCGATGATCTGAACGATCTTGCCCTGGTTGCTCATTGCCTGTTCCTCTGAAACTCGCTGTCTTTGTGGGAGCGGCCATGGCCGCGATTTCGGGATCGGCCGCCTCCGGCCGCTCCCACACACGTTTGCATCAGACCGCGGCGGCGCCGCCCACGATCTCGGAGATTTCCTGGGTGATCGCCGCCTGCCGGGCCTTGTTGTAGACCAGGTTCAGGGTGTCGATCAGCTTGGTCGCGTTGTCGCTCGCCGCCTTCATGGCCACCATGCGCGCGGCGTGCTCGGAGGCGATGTTCTCCATCACCGCCTGGTACACCAGCGACTCGATGTAGCGCGTCAGCACGTGCTCGAGCACGGTCTGCGGGTCGGGCTCGTACAGGTAGTCCCAGTCGTGCGTCACCAGCTGCTCGTCCGACGGCGGCAGCGGCAGCAGCTGGTCGAAGGCGGCGCGCTGGGTCATCGTGTTGACGAAATCGTTGTAGACGACGAACACCCGGTCGTGGCGGCCCTCGGTGAAGCCGTCGATCATGACCTTGACGATGCCGATCAGCTGCTCGAGCTCCGGGTTGTCGCCCAGGTGGGTGACGCTGGCCAGCATGCCGACCTGGAGGCGGCGGAAGAACACCGTCGCCTTCTGGCCGATCGTGACGACGTCGACCTCGACGCCCTGCTCGCGCCAGCCGCGCATCTCGCCAAGCAGCTTGCGGAACAGGTTGTTGTTGAGGCCGCCCGCGAGGCCGCGGTCGGACGACACGATGATGTAGCCCACGCGCTTGACCTCCGGCCGCTCCACCAGGAACGGGTGCCGGAAGTCGGTGTTGGCCTGCGCGAGGTGGCCGATCAGCTGCTTCATCGCGCGGGCGTACGGGCGCGAGGCCTTCATCCGCTCCTGCGCCTTGCGGATCTTCGAGGCCGAGACCATCTCGAGCGCGCGCGTCACCTTGCGGGTGTTCTGCACGCTCTTGATCTTGCTCTTGATTTCCCTGCCGCCTGCCATGTCCTGCTCGCTTGTCTGCTACGGGATCCGGGTCGCGCCCGGTCTTACCAGCTGCCGGTCTGCTTGAACTCGGCGATGCCCTGCTTGAACGCCGCCTCGATGGCGTCGTCCCAGGCACCGCTGGCGTTGATCTTCGCCACGAGGTCGCCGGCGGTGTTGTCGAAGTGCGCGTGCAGCCCGTCCTCGAAGGCGCCGATCCGGTTGACCGGCACGTCGTCGAGGTAGCCCTCGTTGACCGCGTAGATCGAGAGCGCCTGGTGGGCGATCGACATCGGCTGGTACTGGCGCTGCTTCATCAGCTCGGTGACGCGCTGGCCGCGCTCGAGCTGCCTGCGGGTGGCGTCGTCGAGGTCGGAGGCGAACTGCGCGAAGGCCGCCAGCTCGCGGTACTGCGCCAGCGAGATGCGGATGCCGCCCGACAGCTTCTTCATGATCTTCGTCTGCGCGGCGCCGCCGACGCGCGACACCGAGATGCCGGCGTTCACGGCCGGGCGGATGCCGGCATTGAACAGGTCGGTTTCGAGGAAGATCTGGCCGTCGGTGATCGAGATCACGTTGGTCGGCACGAACGCGGACACGTCGCCGGCCTGGGTCTCGATGATCGGCAGCGCGGTCAGCGAACCGGTCTTGCCCTTGACCTCGCCGTTGGTGAACTGCTCGACGTACTCCTCGGACACGCGCGCGGCGCGCTCGAGCAGGCGGCTGTGCAGGTAGAACACGTCGCCCGGGTAGGCTTCGCGGCCCGGCGGGCGGCGCAGCAGCAGCGAGATCTGGCGGTAGGCCACGGCCTGCTTGGACAGGTCGTCGTACACGATCAGCGCGTCCTGGCCGCGGTCCATGAAGTACTCGCCCATGGTGCAGCCGGCGTAGGCGCTGATGTACTGCATCGCGGCCGACTCGGAGGCGGTCGCGGCGACGACGATGGTGTGCTCCATCGCGCCGTTCTCTTCCAGGCGGCGCACGATGTTGGCGACGGTCGAGGCCTTCTGGCCGATCGCCACGTACACGCACTTGATGCCGGTGCCCTTCTGGTTGATCACCGCGTCGATCGCCAGCGCGGTCTTGCCGGTCTGGCGGTCACCGAT
>JAAZHF010000225.1 GCA_012510865.1 Gammaproteobacteria bacterium | reverse complement strand
GGCGCAGGCGGGTCAAGGCATCGCGCGCGCCGGGCTGCGCGAGCAGGCGGTGCATGGTCGCTGCGGGGATGCCGAGTTCGTCGAAGATCGCGCCCAGTGTCTGGCCCTTCTCCACCGTGACCAGCGTCCAGTCGGGCTGCATCGCGGCCGGTTCGGCAGCCACCGGCCCGGCCGGCAGGGACAGCGAGAGCGTGGTCAGGCGCGTGCTGTCCGGGACGTCGACGGCGGTATTGAAACCGGGCACGATGGCCAGGAGCAGCGCGCCCGCGGTCGCCACCAGGCTGGCGTGGGCCCACTGGCGCCGCGACCAGCGGCGGCCGCCGGCGGGTGCGTCGACGGTGCCGGCCTGCTGGCTGGCGAGGGCCTGGCGCGCGAGTTCGCGCAGGTTGCGGAGGCGGACGTGCTGGCTGCGCTGCTGCGCGTCCGGAGACTGCGATTCGGGCGTGGTCATGAGTGGAAGCGGACCCCCGGGCCCGAACGTGACGGGCGCGTCACGGCGCCACCATAATCACGCGAAGATTCGACGTCAAACGATTGACGCCACAGGTTTTTCCTTCGGGTAAAATTTTAACTTCGAGTTAACAACAACCGTGAACGCCGTCACATTGTGGCCTTGCGCGGTGCTTGAACAGGATCCGACCCTTGTCCCAGAACCAGCAACAGGCCCTCGAGCTCATCGCCCGCGGCACCGACGAAATCCTCAAGCGCGACGAGCTGGAGGCGAAGCTGGCCCGCGGCCGGCCGCTGCGGGTGAAGGCGGGGTTCGACCCCACCGCCCCCGACCTGCACCTGGGCCATACGGTGCTGCTGAACAAGCTGCGCCAGTTCCAGGACCTGGGGCACACGGTGGTGTTCCTGGTCGGCGACTTCACCGGGATGATCGGCGACCCCTCGGGCAAGAGCGCCACCCGGCCGCCGCTGTCGCGCGAGGACGTGCTCGCCAACGCCGAGACCTACAAGGCGCAGGTGTTCAAGGTCCTCGACCCGGAGCGCACCGAGGTCCGCTTCAACTCGGAGTGGTTCGGCGCGATGGGCGCCGCCGACATGATCCGCCTGGCGTCCACCCATACCGTGGCGCGCATGCTGGAGCGCGACGACTTCGCCAAGCGCTTCGGCAACCACCAGTCGATCGCGATCCACGAGTTCCTCTACCCGCTGGTCCAGGGCTACGACTCGGTGGCGCTGGAGGCCGACGTCGAGTGCGGCGGCACCGACCAGAAGTTCAACCTGCTGATGGGCCGCGGGCTGCAGGAGCAGCACGGCCAGGAGCCGCAGGTGGTGCTGACGATGCCGCTGCTGGTCGGGCTGGACGGCGTCAACAAGATGTCCAAGTCGCTGGGGAACTACATCGGCGTCACCGAGCCGGCGATCGACATCGTCAACAAGGCGATGAGGATCGGCGACGACCTGATGTGGGACTGGATCGAGCTGCTCAGCTTCGAGATCGGCATCGACGAGGCGGCCCGGCTGAAGGCCGACGTCGCGGCGGGCGCGCTCAACCCGCGCGAAGTGAAGCTGCGGCTGGCGCGCGAGCTGGCCACGCGCCTCCACGACGCCGCCGCGGCGGCGACCGCGATCGCCGGCTGGCAGGCGGCCGTGACCGGGCAGGGCGACACCTCGCTGCTGCCGCTCCAGGACGTGGCCGTGCCGGCCGAGGGCCTGCGCATCGCCGCGCTGCTGACCGCGGCCGGGATCACGCCTTCGAACTCCGAGGCCAACCGCAAGCTCAGGGAGCGCGCGGTGAAGGTGGACGGCGCGGTGGTCGAGGACGGCGCGGCCCTGTTCGGGCCCGGCTTCGAAGGCGTGCTGCAGGTGGGCAAGCGCAACTTCGCGCGCGTCCGGCTGGTGGCGCGCGGCTGATTTCCCGCGCGCCGCCCGACGCGCGTGGGCCGGATGCAGCGACGGCGCCCGGAGGCGCCGTCGCATGATGCATCGGTGGCGGGGCGGCAGGCGGCCACCCCGCGGCGTCGGGCTCAGCCGCCGCTGCCCGCGCGCATTGCATCGCGCGCGGCCTTGAAGGCGTTGCCCTCGTACCACTCCGGCCAGCTGCCGTCGTCGGCCAGGCTGCGGCCCACGCCGTACAGCGCCTCGAGGTCCTGCATGACGCCGTCCAGGTTCCACGCCGGGTCGAACTCGTCCGCCGGCTTGTGGTACGCGACCTCGGTGTAGTGCCTGGCGTAGGCGGCGCCCGCCTCCTTGCCGCCGTCGACCAGGTCGTCGCCGCCCTTGGCGTACAGCGCCGGGACGCCCGCCTTGGCGTAGTTGAAGTGGTCGGAGCGGAAGTAGAAGCCGCCCGCCGGGTTGCCTTCCATCACCAGGGTGCGGCCCTGCGCCTCGGCCCGGGTCCTGAGCACGTCCTCGAGCTGCGAGCTGCCCATGCCGACCACGACCATGTCGCGCGACGGGCCGGCGACGCTCATCGCATCGAGGTTGATCACGCCCACCGTCTTGTCCAGCGGGAAGGCGGGGTGCGCGACCTGGTACTTCGAGCCGAGGAGGCCCGACTCCTCGAGGGTCACGGCGATGAAGGCGATCGAGCGCTTCGGCTGCCCGTCGGCCTTGAACTTGCCGGCGATCTCGATGATGCCGGCCACGCCCGTGGCGTTGTCGACGGCGCCGTTGTAGATCGTGTCGCCCTCGCCCTCGTGCTTGCCGAGGTGGTCCCAGTGCGCCATGTAGACGATGGCCTCGTCGGGCGCCTCGCTGCCGCGCAGGATGCCGATCACGTTGCGCGAGGAAGCCTCGCGGGTGGTGCTGGCCAGGTCGAAGGACACGCGCGCGTCCAGCGGCACCGGCTTGAAGCCGCGCTGGTTGGCGGCCCGGTACAGCGCGTCGAGGTCCTGGCCGGCATCGGCGAACAGCTGCTTCGCCGCCTCGGCCGACAGCCAGCCCTGGGCCGGCAGGCGCGGTTCCGGATCGTCTTCGGCGCGCAGGGCGAACTGCGGCCCCGACCAGGAGTTCTTGACCACGTCCCAGCCGTAGGACGCGCCCGCGGTGTCGTGGATGATCAGCGCGGCGGCGGCGCCCTTGCGGGCGGCCTCCTCGAACTTGTAGGTCCAGCGGCCGTAGTAGGTCATCCGCTCGCCTTCGAACAGGGACTCGTCCTTGGCGTGGAAGCCCGGGTCGTTGATCAGCATGACCACCGTCTTGCCGGCGACGTCGATGCCCTCGTAGTCGTTCCAGCCGAGCTCCGGGGCGTCGACGCCGTAGCCGACGAACACCAGCGGGCTGTCGGCGACCTTGACCTCGGTCTCGCCGGTGCGGGTGCCGATCACCATGTCGGTGCCGAACTGCAGTTCGCTGGCCTTGCCGGCGACCTCCATGCGCAGCACGGTGGACTCGTCCGCCACCGTCTCGACCATCGGCACGGTCTGGAAGAAGCTGCCGTCGTCGCCACCCGGCTCCAGGCCCAGGCGCTCGTACTGGGCCTTGATGTATTCGACGGTCATCTCGCCGCCGGGCGCGCCGGGGGCGCGGCCCTCGAACTCGTCCGAGGACAGGGTCCTCACCAGTTCGGCGAAGTCGGCCTTGTCCAGTTCGGGATTGAAGGTGTGGGCGGAAGCGTCCGCGGTCGCGGCCTTGCCGTCGGCCGGGGCCGGGTCGCCGCCGCAGGCGGCCAGCGCCGCCGCGACGGCGAAGCTGAGCACGAGGTGGGTCGATCGCATTCGTTCGGGTCCTGCGTGTAAGGAACCGTCGATTCTATGCGTTCGGGGCGCGCCCGGGGCGCGGGGCGGCTCAGTCCTCGTCGCGGGTCGGCGCGGTGGGCGTCGAGAAGCGGACCGGCTCGGCGCCGGTGACCGGGCCGATGCGCGCGCTGTCGTGGACGTAGAGCACCACCTCGCGTTCGAACACCAGCGGGCCGTCGACGACCGCCCGCGGCCCGATCACCACCCGCTGCCGGCGCGTGCTGACCCGGATCGGCATCCAGTTCGCGCTCGGCTTGGCGACGTGCACGCCGCCGCGCACGTGCGAGTCCACGCCGACCGTGAGGTCGCCGTTGGCGATGCGCATGTCGCCGCCGACCTCGGTCGCGATCACGCCCAGCGCGCCGTTGACGCTGGCGACGTCGCCGCCGACCCGGCTGCCGCGGCCCACCAGCACGCTGCCGTTGACGGTGCGAACGTCGCCGGCGATGCGCGCGCGCTCGCCGACGCGGATGCTGCCGTTCACGGTCGACAGGCCGTCGCTGGTGACCCCGCTGCCCGCGGCGATGCTGCCGTTGGTGGTCGATGCCTCGCCGGCGGTGACGCCGTCGGCAAGGCGGATGCTGCCGTTGGTGGTGGCCAGCCGGCCGTAGTTCGCGCCCGGCTCGGTGGTGACCGCGCCGTTGGTGCGCACGATGTCGTCGGAGGCGAGGGCCGGGGCCGCGGCGGCCGATGCGGCGCACGCGAGTGCGAGGACCAGGGTCTGGAGTCTGCTCATGCCGCGAGTCTGGACCCGCCGGCGGTACAATGCACCTGTCCATGGTCACAGGGTCGAACGTCGTGCCTGAACCCGCCTCCGTCCGCCGGCCGAAGCCGGTGGTGCTGCTGATCCTCGACGGCTGGGGCCATCGCGACGATCCCCGGGACAACGCCCTCGCGCTGGCCGACATCCCCAACTGGCGCCGCCTCTACGCCGGCCACCCCACCGCCCTGGTCCACACCGAGGGAACCCACGTCGGGCTTCCCGACGGGCAGATGGGGAATTCCGAGGTCGGCCACATGAACATCGGCGCCGGGCGCGTGGTCTACCAGGACCTGACGCGCATCGACGCGGCGATCGCCGACGGCGGCTTCTTCGACAACCCGGAGCTGATCGCCGCCTGCCGCGCGGCGAAGGCCGGCGGCGGCACCCTGCACGTCATGGGCCTGCTGTCGCCCGGCGGCGTGCACAGCCACGAGTCGCATCTGTTCGCGATGCTCGAGCTGGCGCGGCGCGAGGGCGTCGCGCGCGTGGCCGTGCACGCCTTCACCGACGGCCGCGACATGCCGCCGCGCTCCGCCGCGCCGAGCCTGCGCGCGCTGGCCGACGCCTGCGCGGCGCACGGCGGCGCGCGCGTCGCCAGCGTCAGCGGGCGCTACTACGCCATGGACCGCGACCGGCGCTGGGATCGCGTGCAGCGCGCGTGGGACGCGATCGTCGAGGCCCGCTCGGAGCACCGCGCCCCCGACGCCATCGCCGCGCTCGACGCCGCCTACGCCCGCGGCGAGACCGACGAGTTCGTCGCCCCGACCGTGATCGACGGCGCGGCGTCGATGGCCGACGGCGACGCGGTGGTGTTCATGAACTTCCGCGCCGACCGCGCCCGCCAGCTCACCGCGGCCTTCGCCGGCCCGGGCTTCGACGGATTCCAGGCGCGGCGCCCGGCGCTGGCGCGCTTCACCTGCCTGACCGAATACGACGCCAGCATCCCGGTGCCGCTGGCCTTCCCGCCCGACGACCTGCGCAACACGCTGGGCGAGGTGCTGGGCGCGAACGGGCTTGCGCAGCTGCGCATCGCCGAGACCGAGAAGTACGCCCACGTCACCTTCTTCTTCAACGGCGGCCGCGAGGCGCCGTTCCCGGGCGAGGAGCGCATCCTGGTGCCCAGCCCCAAGGTCGCCACCTACGACCTGCAGCCGGAGATGAGCTGCCCCGAGGTGACGGAGAAGCTGGTGGCGGCGATCGCATCCGGCCGCTTCGACGCCGTGGTCTGCAACTTCGCCAACCCGGACATGGTCGGCCACACCGGCGACCTGCAGGCGGCGATCCGCGCGGTCGAGGCCGTCGACCGGGCCCTGGGCGAGGTGGCCGCCGCGGTCGCCGCGCAGGGCGGCGAACTGCTGGTCACCGCCGACCACGGCAACGTCGAGATGATGCGCGACCCCGTGACCGGCGAGCCGCACACCTCGCACACCGTCGGACCGGTCGACCTGATCTACGTCGGCGCGCGCGAAGGCGCACGCCTGCGCCAGGGCGGCGCCCTCCGCGACCTCGCGCCGACCCTGCTCGACCTGCTTGGCGTGCCGAAGCCGGCGGAGATGACCGGCAGCAGCCTGCTCGCGTGAGCGCAGCGGCGGCCAGCAGGCGCCGCCGGCCCCGTGCGCCGGCCCCGTCGGCGCTGCCGCTCCTGCTCGTCCTCGCGCTGCTGTCCGCGCCGCCGCTGGCCGCCCAGGACAGCGGCGACGCCCAGCGCAGGCTCGAGCGCGTCAAGCGCGAGCTCGGCGAGGTCGGGCGCGAACGCCGCCGGATCGAGGGCCAGCGCGGCGAGGCCAGCCGCGCGCTGCGCGACGCCGACGAGCGCGTGGCGCGGAACGCGCGCGAACTGGCCGCGACCGAAGCCGCGCTCGCGGAGCGGGAAAAGGCGCTGGCGGACCTCGAAGGCCGCCGCGACGGGCTCGCCGGGCGGCTGTCGGCGCAGCGCACCGAGCTCGCCGCACTGCTGCGCGCCGCCTACACCGTGGGCACCGCGGCGCCGCTCAAGCTGCTGCTGGCGCAGGACGACGTCGCCGGGGCCAACCGCAGCCTTGTGTACCACGGATACCTGCAGCGCGGCCGCAGCGCGCGCATCGCCGCGCTCACGAAGGAACTCGCCGGACTGGAGGCGATGGAGCAGGAGATCGCCGCCGAGCGCGAGGCGCTGGCCGCGACCCGGGAGCGCCAGCGGCAGCAGGCCGGGGCCCTCGAGCGCGAGCGCCGCGACCGGGCGAAGGCGGTCGCCGCGCTCGACGCGCGCTACCGGGACCGCAGCGCGCGGGAAAAGGCCCTGGGCGCGGGTGCGAAGTCGCTGGAGCGCCTGCTGGCGCGCCTGCGCGAGGCGGCGCGCAGGGCCGAGGAGGAGCGCCGCGCCGCCGCCGCGCGCGAGGCCGCCGCCACGACGCCCGCGCCGGGCGCGGGACGCAGCCCGGTCCCGGACGCGCCGCGGGTGGCGGTGGCGCGCACGGCGCCGGTCCAGGTGGGCGGCCTGTCGTGGCCGCTGGCGGGCAGCCTGCTCGCCGGCTACGGCGGGCGCATGCCCGACGGGCGCCGCAGTTCGGG
>JAAZHF010000224.1 GCA_012510865.1 Gammaproteobacteria bacterium | reverse complement strand
GTGCCCGTTGGCTTCGAACTTCTCGCGGCGCGCCGCCTGGTCGGTGAAGGCCGGCGCCAGCCAGGCCCCGTCGACCGCGAGCGCCGCGGCGCCGGCGGCGGTGACGCCGGGGTTGCCGTCGGTGAAGCAGTCGTCGTCGGCGCACACCAGAATGCGGGCGCGCTTGTAGCGCTTGCGCAGGGCCTCGGCCACGGGCCGCAGGTTGCCGGCGTCGAAGGCGCAGGCGACCGGGAACCCGGTGGCTTCGTACAACGACGCCGCGGTGGCGTACCCCTCGGCCACCAGTACGATCCAGTGCGGGTCGTGCCCCAGCATGTGGAAGTGGCCCTTCTTGGCCAGCCCGGCCGGCCAGAATTCCTTGGCCGGCCGACGCGCCTCGCGCGCCTGCGCAGCTGTGCGGAGGAACTGCAGGCCGTGCACCTTGCCGCCGGTGTCGACCAGCTGCAGCACGGCGGATCCGTTGCGGGTGAACTTCAGGCCGTGCGCGCCGACGCCCTTCTGCTTCAGGTACGGCGACTCGCCGTCGACCTGCAGCGCGGCCCAGGCCTTGCGTGCGACCTCGGCCGCGCGCGCCGCTTCCCTGGCGCGCTCACGCTCGATGCGCTTCCGGTCCTCGGCCAGTCGGCGCCTGAGCGCGGCCACCTGGTCAGCGGAGAGCGGATCGGCCTTGCCGAGCTCGATCTTCTGCGCGTGGTTCTCGTTGCCACGCCACATGCCGTAGCTGCCGACGATCAGCAGCGTGCCGTCGGACTTCGGGAACTCGTGGAGGATGTACCAGCCCCGCTTCTCGCGGCCGCCGCCTTCCACCTTGCAGCGGACCATGCGGCCGATCTCCAGGCTGCCGCGGTCGAGCAGCAGGCCGAAGCCGGTGAGCTGGCGGAGCACGTCGTCGTAGTTCGTGCCCAATTCAGTAAGCCCCGGGCTCGCTGACTACACAGAAATCGCGGTCCGAATTACCCGCGTAGGGGGCCCCGGGGGAGGACCCGCGCCCGGCCGTCGCACGCAGCAGCGAGACGCCGCCGCCCCCCACGCCCACGCCCGCCGCTGCAACTGCGCCGCGTTCGCTCCTCACACCCGGGGGCGTGGGGGCGAACCCCGCGTCGTCCACGGGCCACCGCACCGCGTGCGGAGGCACCACCATCCAGTGACCCATCATTCCCCCCGTGGCAGCGGCAGACAGCCCTGCCGCCGGCGTCGTGCATCCGCTTCGAGCGCCAGGCGCTCGCGTTCGGCGAGCAGCGCGTCGCTGCCCTGCCCCGTGGCCGGCGCCACCAGCGCCTGCCGTGCCAGCGCCAGGCCCCGCATCGACGCCGGGCTGGGCGGGCGATGCGTGACTCGGCGCGGGCCATGCCAGGCGGCCATGCGTCACCGCCGGCCCCACCTGGCGAAGTGCGCGTTGCGCGCTTCCGCGCCGCGCTGGCAGTCCAGGCACAGCCGCGCCCCGAGCGCGGTGCGCTCCGGGGCGATGGGCTCGCCGCAGTCCGCCACCACGCAGGCCGTGGCGCCGGGCGATGTGGCCCGCGCTGCACTCGCCACGAGCGCGTCGGTCTCGCGCTGCACGCGCTCCTGGACCAGGTCCATGGGATCAGGCATGGACCGAGCCCTCCGGCAGCAGCGCGGTGATCTGCCGGCGCAGCGCCACCACCTGGCTGATCAGGTCGTCGCTCTCCGACAGGATGCGCCGCGCGTGTGGCAGGTCGCGCTCGCAGATCTTCCCGTCGGCCAAGGCAGGCGCCAGCGCTTGCAGCAGCTCGCCGAACTCGGTCGTGAGCGCGGCCACGCCGAACGCCTTGGCGGCGTCGCCCGACGGAACCCGGACGCTGAGCGTGCCGCGGCGCTGTGCCAGGTCACGCTCGCAGTCGCTGCGGTACGCTGCCGGCAGCGCTATCACCCAGGCGTCCTCGAGGTCGGCGGGCAGCACCTTCACCGTGCCGTCCATGTAGCGGCGGATGATCTGGCCGTTGTTCTTCAGGGCCGCGAGCAGTTCGTCACCCTCGCCCAGCCGCAGCGGCACGCCGCGGACATCGGGTGCCACCAGCTGGTGGTAGCGCTCGGCCACGTGCATGGCGAAGGTGTTCGCGTTCATGCCCGTTTCGTCGAG
This sequence comes from Gammaproteobacteria bacterium, assembly GCA_012510865.1. GTDB lineage: Bacteria > Pseudomonadota > Gammaproteobacteria > Xanthomonadales > Xanthomonadaceae > Luteimonas. The sequence continues at coordinate 11,692 of JAAZHF010000224.1, read as the reverse complement.
CATGCGGCGGGTGTGGCCGTAGACCACCGACTGGCGCGGCGGCAGGAAATGACGATCGCGCTTCATGCGCTCCCCCTGTTGCTGGTCGCACGATGTGCGACATGGATGGATTTCGCGTCACGGCAGTACGCAGATGGACCATCGGCCACGGCGCCGGGGACGTGGTCGCCCTGCTCTTCTGCCCCCAGCACTCAAGCCACCTGCTCGACGGCAAGGTCCGGGCGCTTCAGCGCCACCTCGAGGGCCCGGAGCCGAGGGATCGGTGCGTCCTCTTCCCACTGGGAACCCGCGGACTGGCTGATCCCGAACCAGCGGGCCAGGTCCGCGTCGCTGAGTTCGGGGGCGGGAGCCTCTCTGAGAGCTGCCCGGAGTTGGCGCTTCGTGATCTTGGTCATGGCGGATCGCACCTTAAGGGGTCTTAAGGTGACAAGTCAAGCCGACTTAAGCGCCAGCGCCTTAAGCTGCCTTATGCCCTCCGAAACCATCGGTTCCCGCCTCGCCGGCCGCATGGCCGAGTTGAACGTCCACGCCGCGGAAGTCGCCCGGCGCGCACGGACGTCCGAAGCCACGATCAGCAACTGGGTCAGCGACAAGATCTCGCCGGACCACGTGAAGGCGACCATGCTGATGAACATCGCCGACGCCGTGGAGATGGACGCCAGGGAACTGCTGCTGGGCGAGCGCGCACCAGCGACCAGACTGAACGAAGGCCGCCCGGCCTACCCGTCTCAAGATCTGAGCTCCGACACCCTCACCCTCGCCTTCCAGCTGGCAACGGACGCCCTCGCCGAACTCGGCAAGCAAGGCAAGACGCTGCCACCCCCCAAGCTCGCCGAGATCGCGAAGGTGGCCTTCGAGCTGCTTGAGGAGGGTCTGCCTCGGGCGAAGGTGCTGCGCTTCGTCCTTGCTGCTGCGGCCTGAGCCGCCAAGGGGGAGTCATGCGGGATCGTGAGCTTCAGGCGAGGGTGTCCCGCCTGCGCCAGATTATTTCCGAGGCGGTGCCCATCCAGCCTGCCCAGGCGGCTGACGAGGCCGATGCGTGGAAGCGATACCAGAGCTTCGCCGCCAACGACCCGCTACCCGCGTTCGACGTGTCGCCCCGCGCGAAGATGACGCGGGAGATCAACCGGATCGCGACCAGCTACGGCTGGATTCCCGAGATCCAGCGCCACCTGGACGCCGAACACGTCAGCAGCATCAGCGCGCTGGGCGACGAGTCCGTGGCAATCCTCTGCGAGCGGATGCGAACCCTTGAGGCCTGCGTCCAGGACGGGTGCGACCCGCCAGACGTTCCGCACGCCCGCTGATCAACGCATCGGCGCCATGTAGCAACCCCCGCCGGCGAGGCATTCCTGCCCGGACACGTGGATGATGCGGCCGTCGCGGAACAGGAACTGGTATGGCTTGGCACCTGTGTAGGCGCCGAAGCTGTTCTTCGAGTTGACCGTGCAATCGAGCAACCAGCCGAATTGCATTTTCTGTCCCACGAGCGGCGCGGCCTGGATGAAGCCCTTGCTGATCGGAGCGCACTGGTAAACGGCGGAATACGGATCCTTGAGCCGACCGCCGAGGTATTCCTTGGCTGCAGCCTCTGCGGCCTCCTGCCCCACCGGAGGACCGTAGTCGGCCGCCGCTTGCTGTTCCGCGGTCGGCGAACTCGCACACGCCGCCACGACCAAAACCATCCCCAGAACCATCGCGAATGCACGCATGCGACACCCCTCCAGAATCGAAATTCCATTCTGGCACGGCTCCACACTTAAGGTCGCTTGACTTCTGCTCTTAAGGCGTCTTAAGGTTCACTCGCCCCGGACGCCCGGGGCGGGCGACCGGCGGGTCGCCACGCCGGCCTCCCCTCCGGCAGCCGCGGCCCCGTCCCCTGGCCTGAGCACGACCCGCCGGCGCCCTCTTCGAATCCGAGGAGGTGCGCAGTGCTGGACACGCTGACCAACCCGATCTTCTGGCAGGGCTTCATCGCGGCGTGGCTGGTGTTCCTGCCGCTGCTGGTGCTGCTGCTGGCCGCCACCGGCCGCGCCAACGACCCGGCCCCGCGCCCGGCCCGCCGTGCGTTCCCCGGCAGCGAGGCCACGGCCCGCGAGGGCGCGAAGGGACAGGTCTCCCGCCGCAGCCAGATGCGTGGAGGCCCGCGGTGAGCGCCGCGCCCGGATGGACGGCGGCGCTGGAGCAGCGCGCCTACCACGTGCACTGCGCACTGGTTGCCGCCGAGAACACCGAACGGCTCGCCACCGCGCGGGCCCGCCAGATCTTCGACGACTGGATCGACGGTCGCGCGGGAGTCTTCGGGCTGTCCGCCGTGGCTGCCGTCGCCCGCGAGTGGCGTGGCAGCGCCAAGGCCTGCCGGCGCGAGGAGCGTCGGCTGGCCAAGCTCAAGCATGGCGGTGCCCAGTGAGCGCTTCCTTCAAGCCCCTGAGCTTCGAGGCCTGGCGCGACGAGCAGATCGCCAGCCGGCCGCCGGACATGCCTGTCGACTGCCCTGAGTGCGACGGTGAAGGCGACGTCGAATGCAGCTGCTGCGGCCACGAGCGGGAATGCGATCTGTGCGATGGCCGTGGCCGCGTCGAATGGAGCGAGCTCGACGAAGGGCAGAAGCGGCGACTGGTGCACCGCGGCGCGTACGCGAAAGCTGTGCTCGAGGACGCGTTCGCCTGGGCCGGTTGGCTCGGTCGTGACGCGGTCTCGGAACTCTTCCATGCGGGCTTCCGCGTGTACTCGCGCCTGCCAGACCGCGTGCTCTGTGTCGCCACCCGCTCGCAGGAAGGTTCCGCATGAACGCGCGCCCGCTGCCCGACACGCCCGCAACCCCCGAGCGCTCGACCGACGCCACGGGCGTGCTCACCGGTAACGCGGACCTGGTCGGCGTGCCCGAGTGGCGGCCGTGGGCCGGGCCCGCCGAGCGCCCGCCGCTGCCGGGCCACGAGCACCAGCTGGATCCGGAGGCCAAGGCGTTCCCGTGGCTCACCGAGTTCCGCGCCCTCGCCTTCGTGTACGTCGCCGGCCCGGTGGTGATCGGCCTGCGTCTGGCGGGCGTGCTGTGAGCGCCTTCGCCCGCGCCATGGGCGCCTTCCGTCTCCGCAACGCCAGCGACGTCCAGGCCGAGGTCGACGCGCGGCTGGCCCGCGTGGACGGCGACTTCGAACAGCTGCTCGCACTCACCAGCTACCGCATCGACAAGTTCCGCGAGGTCGGCGCCCTGCCCGACCGTCGCAAGCATCCCCGCAAGGAGTCACTGCGATGATCCTGGTCGACATCCAACCCTCTCGCCCGCTGGCCCCGCACCGCGCCTGCGGGCATGTCCCGCACCTGATCGAGGCCCGCGGCCGCAGCACCACCGACCCGCGGCTGCTCGGCACGCCGGCGCGCGCGTGGCACGTGGAGTGCAGCCGCTGCGGCGTGGCCACGCAGGTGCATCGCACCGCCCGCCGCGCGGAACTCGCGTGGCGCGTGCAGGCCGACATCGTGCCGATCGCCGAGCTCCCCACCCTGCGCCTGGCCGCCGAGCGCGCCCAGGCCGCAGCGGCCGCCGCCTGACCCGATACCAACGCGCCCGGGCACGCCCGGGCAGGAGATTCCCGCATGCACATCACCCCGAAAGTCGCCGACGCCCTGCGCGCATTCGGTGCCAGCACCACCGGCGAGCTCACCCGCTGCAGCGGCGGCTACCGGCCCGCAGGCGCGCCGCAGTGCGACGAGGTCCGCGTGACCATGCGCACCGTCCGCGCGATGCACACCGCCTGGCTGGTCAGGCTCACTCCTCCGTACGGCAGCGCCGCCGAGCTCACCGACAAGGGACGCGAGGCGCTGGCGTCGCTGCAGCAGCCCCGGACGCGGGCGAGGGCTGGCTGATGGCCGTGCGCGTCCCCGGCCTCGCCGTGCGCCTCCTGGACTGGGCGCGCGCGCGCTACATCGCCGCCCGCTGGCCGGATTTCATCATCGGCGAAGAGGCCGAGGGCGGCCCCTACCTGCTGCGCTGGTACGTCACGCCGTGGCGCCGCTGGCGCGAGCAGGCCGAGGCCCAGCCGACGCTCTGGCGGCGCGCCAAGGCGCGCGTGGCGCGCTACCTGCCGAACCTCTACGTGCACGTGTTCCTGCGCGACGACGACGACCGCGCGCTCCACGACCACCCCAGCTGGGCCGTGAGCCTGATCCTGGACGGCGCCTACATCGAGCACACCATCGCCGACGGCGGCATCCACCGCCGCCGGGCGTGGGAGGCCGGCAGCCTGCGCTTCCTCCCGACGCGGCACACGCACCGGGTGGAGCTCCCGACCCTGCCGCCGTCCGTTGCCACGCACCCCGGCGGGCAGCGGCCGCCCACGCGCATCCCCTGCGTCACCCTGTTCCTCTTCGGCCCCACCGTGCGCGAGTGGGGATTCCACTGCCCCGAGCGCGGCTGGGTGCACTGGCAGGACTTCACCAAGCCCGGCCGCCCGGGCGAAGTGGGCGGAGGCTGCGACTGATGTCCCGCCGCTCCTATCACACCGGCCGCACCCAGGCGATCCGCGAGTTCCTCGCACGCCACTCCAACCAGGCTTTCACCGCCCGCGAGATCCGCGACGCGGTCGAGCCGGGCGGCTGCGTCAACCTGGTCTCCGCGACCCTGGGCACGCTGGCAGGGGCCGGCAAGCTCATGCGCGTCGGCGCCGGCAAGGGCTCCGTGCACTTCTGCTGGCCGATCGGCATGCCCAAGCCGGCCCGCCGCAAGCCCGCGGCCCCTGCCAAGCCGATGCGCGCCCAGGCAGTCCGCAAGCCCGCGGCCCCCGCGCGCACCCGCGCGCCGCGGAAGGCGCCGGCTCCGCCGCGGCCGGCTGCCGAGGTCGCCAAGGCCATCAGCGGGCTGGCGAAGGCGAAGCGCGCCCCCCCACTCCGCCGCGTGGACACCAACTTCCCCGCGGCGCTGGCCACCGTCGACCACGGCTTCGACCCGCGCCGCGCCGCCAGCGCCCGCATTGCCGCCGACATCGCCGAGTTCGAGCGACGTGGTGGCCGGATCGAGCGGCTTGGCGTCACCCGGATTTTCCACCACCCCAGCGACTGCGAGGACTGACCCATGGACACGATCAACAGCATCAGCGGCCCCGACTTCCTCGAGCGACACGCTTGAAGAGTGGGAAGGGTGGTGGTCCTACACGCGCAACAGCGTCTCGCAAGAAAAGCTCGACGAGTGGCAGACCCCCACTCACTGGGCTCCCTACAAGTCACCGAATGCCGCCTAACCCACGAGTTAAGGCGTGCCGCGAAGCGGCATCGCCTTGAATGAATTGTTAGATGACAGATCTAGGAGATACGAATGGACAAGTTTGGAACCTATGCCGAGAACTCACGCGGCTGGCCACGGGTCGATTTTGAGGACCACTACGGCAAGAAATGCAGTTTGCAGCTCAGCAGCATTGTTCTCGACTACGAGGATTCGTTTGAGCGTCCAGGGACTTCCGCGGTGTGGCTCGGGATCTCTGGCACCGAAGCGATGGTGATGGCGCGCGATGCCGCGAGCGTTGGAATCAACCCGATGACGGATGTTGGCTGGGTGCCTTATCCGATCCCGAAGGAAGTGCAGGTGACCACGCGCATGCACCTGAACCGCGTACAGGTGGAGGGTCTGCGTGATCGCCTTACCGAGTGGCTTGAGACTGGCCAACTGTCATCTAACCCGAGCGTTAAGGGGAGCCGCGAAGCGGCTTCCCCTTGAACGGTTTGTTAGACCGCTTTGCGAGATGAGGACTTTGACGATGAGACAAGCGCAGCAGTCACCGCAGCAGTCACGCCGCCATGCTTTTGCGCGAGACGGTCAAGCGCTGCCAGCGCGGCAGGGTCGCGGATCACGCACGCGATCTGCCGGCCGGCAGCGGCGTACTTCGCCTGGCGCGCTGCGCCCGTCGCTGGGCGCTTTTCAGGCTTGGCCTCAGGCGAGCGAGGCATGCGCTTCTTCGACCGCTTCCTGGTCGTCGTCCGTGATGCCCAGGGCTGCCAGTGCAGCGCCATCTTCCAGCGCGTCACGGATCTGGTCAGCAGTGGCATCCGGGCTATCGGCGCGGATCAGGGCGATGACTTCGGCGGCGGTCTTAGCGGTCATGGGCTTTTCCTCTTTTCGCCAAGCCGGGATGGCTGGCATGGGAGGATCATATCGCGTCACTAGTGACGCCGCAAGGGCCACCCGACGAACGGTCACTGCGGTCTACCCCTAAGTAGATCCCATTTTCGAGCGGTATAGCGGTAATAGCGGCGCAAAGCTCCAAAAACGGCAGATAAAAAGATGGCAGACGGCACCCCTCGAGGCTTCAACTTCCCGCTCCCCCAGCGCTCCGCGCTGCGGCCGGGCGAGATCGTGGTCGACCTGTTCGCCGGGGGCGGCGGCGCGAGCGAGGGCCTGAAGCAGGCGCTCGGCAAGGACCCCGAGCTGGCCTACAACCACGACGAGTGGGCGATCGGCATGCACGCCGCCAACCACCCACTCACCTCGCACCACCGCGAGGACATCTGGCACGCCGATCCGCGCGTCGACGTCGCCGGCCGCCCGGTGGGCTGGTTCCATGCCTCGCCGGACTGCACCCACTTCAGCCAGGCCAAGGGCGGCCAGCCGCGCAACGGCAAGATCCGCTCGCTGTCCTGGGTGGTGCTCAAGTGGGTGGGCCAGCTGCTCCGCGCCGACGCCCTCCACGGCACGCGCACCGCGCCGCGGATCATCAGCATGGAGAACGTCTGGCAGATCCTCACCTGGGGTCCGCTGGTGGCGAAGCGGTGCAAGGCCACCGGCCGCGTGCTGAAGATGGACGGCAGCGTGCCGGAACCGGGCGAGCGGGTCCCGGTGGAGAACCAGCAGCTGGTGCCGGACAAGCGCCACGCCGGCCGCACTTGGGACCAGTTCGTGGCCGCGCTGCGCGCCCTGGGCTACACCGTGGAGTGGCGCCGGTTGGTGGCCGCTGACTACGGCGCGGGCACCAGCCGGGAGCGCCTGTTCCTGCTGGCCCGCCGCGATGGCGAGCCGATCGCCTGGCCGGAGCCGACGCACGGTCCGGCCCGCGCAAAGCCCTACGTCTCGGCGGCCGAGTGCATTGACTTCTCCGACCTCGGGCGCTCGATCTTCGACCGCCCGCGCCCGCTGGCGGACGCCACCATGCGGCGGATCGCCAAGGGGCTAGTCAAGCATGTGCTCGAGGCCGACGAGCCGTTCTTCCTGACCGAGTTCGCCAATGCGAGCAACGGCCGCACCTGGTCCGCGAGCGAGCCGCTGCGCACTCAGTGCGCCGGGGTGAAGGGCGGACACTTCGCGGTGGTGGCGCCCACGTTGGTGCAGACCGGCTACGGCGAGCGCAAGCGACAGGCACCGCGGGCGCTCGACATCAAGCAGCCGCTGGGCGTCGTCGTCGCCGGTGGCGTGAAGCACGCCATGGCCGCCGCCTTCCTCGAGCAGGCCTGCAGCGGGTACTACACCGGCGCCGGCCACGACCTGCGCAAGCCCGCGCCGACCATCTGCGCGAAGGGCAGCATCCAGCGCCTGGTGTCGGCCGACATGGCGGCCCTGTCGCCAGAGGCCGAGGCCGGCGCCCTGCGCGTCGCCGCCTTCCTGGTCAACTACTACGGCAACGGCGACGCGCTCGCCCTGCGCGAGCCTCTGGACACTGTAACCACCCGCGACCGCATGGCGCTGGTGACGGTGCACCTGGACGGCGTGCCCCACGTCATCACCGATATCCGCCTGAGGATGCTGAAGCCGCGCGAGCTGTTCATCGCTCAGGGCTTCCCCCGCGACTACATCATCGACCGCACCGCCGACGGCCGCGCGATCAGCACCACCGCGGCAGTGCGGATGGTGGGCAACAGCGTGCCGCCGCACCCGCTGGCCGCGCTGGCGCGCGCCAATCTGGACTGCGTGCGGGACATCCAGGCCGCGGCATGATCGGACCGGTCCTCCAGTTCCAAGACCTCCAGCGTCTCTGCCGCCCCAGCGCGGCGGACGGCGCCAGCGCTCCCCGGCGGGCCACCGTGGAGGCATGGGCGCGGAAGATCGGGCTGCACTACACCTACGATGCCGAGGGGGGCATCATCAGCACGGTCGAGGCCCTGAACGCCGCCCTTGGCCTGGGGAACCCAGCTGCCAATGACGGCCAGCTCGGGGCCGATGCACTCTAGGAGGACCGCCATGGGCCGCGGGCGCCCGCGCAAGTTCGACCCCACCATCCCCGGTCACATCGACCAGTCGAAGCTGCCCGCAGGGATGCTGTGGGACCGCTCTGGCAATGGCCGCTGGTACGTGCGTGAGCCGAAGCCAGGGGGTGGCACGCGCGCCACCAGCGTGGCCGACCGCACCGCCAAACTGTCCGACCTCTACGCCATCATGGAGGCGCGAGCCGGCGGCGCGCGGCGCGGCAGCGTGGCCCACGTGCTTGACGCCTTCCACCAGCACCGTGACTTCCTGACCCTGGCCGACAGCACCCGCACGCACTACGCCGCCTACGCCGCGGCAATCAAGGTCTACCCAACCCGGTCCGGTCCGCTGGGCGACATCCTGGTCGACCGCATCGCGCCGCCATTCATCCGCGCCCTGATCGACCAGATCGCCGACGGCATGCCGGCCAAGGCCGGCCGCGCGGCGGTGCCCGGCTACCCCACAAAGGCCAACCACTGGCTGCGATACCTGCGCCGTGCCTTCGGCTGGGGCATCGAGCACGGCGCCTGCCGAACGAACCCGGCGAAGGGCGTCAAGGCTGTCCCCGAGGTTGCAGACCACCGCATGCCAGAGCGCACCACCTTTCGCGCCGTGCAAGCCTTCGCGCGGGCGCGAGGCGCGCTCGGTCCCAGGGAGAAAGGCAGCCTGCCTCCGTACCTGTGGGCCGCCATGGAACTCGCGTATCAGGCGCGGCTGCGCGGGATCGAGGTCCTGACGCTCCACGACGGTCTGGTCGACGCCGACGGCGAGCTGCTGCTGACCAATCGACGCAAGGGCAGCCGGGACAACCAGGTGCGGCTCGGTGCCAGGACGCGCGAGGCGATCGCCGCGCTGCAGGCGTACCGGAAGGCCGTCTGGCACCGGCGGGGCCTGGCCACGCCCATCCGGGCCACCCGGCGACCGCTCTTCGTCAGCGAGGACGGGACGCAGCTCACGCGCGCCGGCTTCAACACCGCCTGGGGCAAGATGATGCGCGCGGCCGTGGCGGACGGCGTACTGAGGCAGGAAGACCGGTTCGGGCTCCACGGGCTGAAGCATCGCGGCATCACCGACACGCGCGGCACCGGCGACGAGAAGCAGCGGGCCAGCGGGCACAAGACCTTGGCGATGGTGCACCTGTACGACCACGAGGTGCCGGTGGTCGAGGCCTCGGAAGACGCGGATACGGGGTCGGAAGCCTCCCGATAATTCCGGCCGCGAGGCCGCCGTGGCGCGCTTAACGGGCTCTCTCTCCTGAAAATTATTTGGCGCAAGTCATTGACCCTGCGGCTGACTGCCCCAACCTTCTAAGCCGGTGGTTGCAGGTTCGAGTCCTGCCGGGCGCGCCAGCCAGGGCGCGGCGGCTTCGCACTTTGCGCGCGGACCGCGCTACAATGCCCGGCCCACCGGCCAAGGCCGGCGGACCCCATGGTGGATGTAGCTCAGTTGGTTAGAGCACCGGATTGTGATTCCGGGGGTCGCGGGTTCAAATCCCGTCTTCCACCCCAGCTTCCCGCGTGGCCGGAACGTGTTGATCCTCCGGCCGTCGCCTTGCTAGAATTTCCCGCTCGGGGCCGTTAGCTCAGTTGGTAGAGCAGTTGACTCTTAATCAATAGGTCCAAGGTTCGAATCCTTGACGGCCCACCAAGTCCCGAAGCGCCCGGCCCCGCCGGGCGTTTTTTTGTTCCAATACGGCCCCGGCCGGCCCATCGCGAAAGTGGCGGAATTGGTAGACGCCCTGGTTTTAGGTACCAGTGCCGCAAGGCGTGGGGGTTCGAGTCCCCCCTTTCGCACCACGACGCACGTCCCGGCGGTCCGCCGACGTGTATCCTCCGGCCCTGGCTCACGCACCCGTTGGGGGGAATCCATGCGCAGCGGCAACCCGGTCCTTTCCGAATCCACCTTCCTCGACCTCGGCAGCGGCACCGTCGTGTCCCGCGACGCCGGCGCGATGACGATCGCCGGCACGGTCAACAAGACCGCGTTCCTACTGTCCCTCACGGTGCTCACGGCGGCCTTCGCCTGGAGCCAGGCCTTCAGCGCGCCGGGCGAGCTCGCCCCCGGGTTCGCGGCCTACGTCTGGGGCGGCGCCATCGGCGGGTTCGTGATCGCGCTGGTCACCGTGTTCAAGAAGGAGTGGTCGCCGGTCACCGCGCCGCTGTACGCACTCGTCGAGGGCTTCTTCCTCGGTGCCATCTCGGCGCTGTACAGCCACCTCTACGACGGCATCGTGATCCAGGCGGTGATGCTGACCTTCGGCACCCTGTTCGCGCTGCTCTTCGCCTACCGCTCGGGCTGGATCAAGGCCACCGAGAACTTCAAGCTCGGCGTGGTCGCGGCCACCGGCGGCATCTTCCTCGTCTACCTCGCCACGATCGTGCTGCGCATGTTCGGCGTCGACATGCCCATGATCCACGACAACGGCATCATCGGGATCGGCTTCAGCCTGTTCGTGATCGTGATCGCGGCCCTCAACCTGGTGCTGGACTTCGACTTCATCGAGACCGGCGTGGAGCGCGGCGCGCCCAGGTACATGGAGTGGTACGGCGCCTTCGGGCTGATGGTCACCCTGGTGTGGCTGTACATCGAGTTCCTGCGCCTGCTGGCGAAGCTGCAGTCGCGCGACTGAGCAGCCACGCTACACGGGGACCGGAAGCGGGAGCGGCGACCTTCGCGGACCGTGGGCCGGGACCCTAGGCCACGCCGGGCTCCGCCGCGGGTGCGCGGCGGGGCCAGGCCATGAATGCCATGGCGACCAGGCACAGGATCCAGCAGTAGAAAACCGTGCCCGACAGCGCCAGCGGCGATACCGAAGCCAGGCCCGCGGCAAGCAGGATCTGGGCGCCATAGGGCAGCACCCCCTGCGGCACGCAGGCGAAGATGTCGAGCACGCTGGCCGCGCGGCGGGGGCTGATGCCGTGGCGCCGGGCGATGTCGCGCGCGACGTCGCCGCTGACCAGGATGGCCACGGTGTTGTTCGCGGTGAACACGTCCGCCGCGGCCGCCAGCGCGGCGATGCTGAACTCCCCCGTCCGCGGGCCCTGGTGCCCGCGGGCGAAGCGCGCGATCCCGCGCGCCAGCCATTCGAGCCCGCCGGCCGCCTTCATCAGGGCGCCGACCCCGCCGATCAGCAGCGACAGCAGCAGGATCTCGGTCATGCCCTCGAAGCCGGTCCAGATGTCGCCGGCGAAATGCGCCAGGTCGTACCCGGGGGCCAGCAGCAGCCCGGTCGCGCCGGCGAGGGCGATGCCGATGCCGAGCACCAGGATCACGTCCAGGCCGGCAAGCGCCAGCACCAGCACCAGCACGTAGGGCAGGACCAGCCATGGGGACGCGGCCTCGTCGCTGGTCACCGGCGCGGCATCGCCCAGGAAGGCCAGCAGCACGATGGTGGCCAGCGCCGCCGGCAGCGCGATGCGGAAGTTCTCGCGGAACTTGTCCCGCATCTCGGCGCCCTGGCTGCGGGTCGCGGCGATCGTGGTGTCCGAGATCACCGACAGGTTGTCGCCGCACATGGCCCCGCCGATG
>JAAZHF010000223.1 GCA_012510865.1 Gammaproteobacteria bacterium | reverse complement strand
GGGTGGGATCGCGGCTGTGGCCGCTCCTACGGGGGGACGGGGGGTGAAGGGTCGCGAGGGGGGATTGGCGCCGCGGCACTTGCGCACGTACCAGCCGCCCTCGCCCGCCGAATACTCCATCCGCAGCGCCGCCGGCGAGGGATTGGCCGCGTGCTTCGCGTCGCGGAACGCGAAGCCCAGGCAGTCGCCGCCGTCGGCCGCCACCTGCAGCCGGCGCAGCGCCGGCCCGTCGGCCTGCAGCGGCCAGCCCAGCACCGCCGCGCAGGCCGCGCTGCGCAGGCACTGTTCGAAGGCCCACAGCGCCCCGCGCGCGTCGGCCTCGATGATCTCGAGATGGCGCAGGTCCACGCCCGCCGCCTGCCACGCCGGCGCATACGGCAGGTACGGCGGCGCCACCAGCGCCACGATGCCGCCGCCCCGGGTCAGCCGCGCCAGCGTGGGCAGCACCAGCGTCAGCTCGCCGACGCCGTCGGCGGGCAGCAGCAGCTCGGTCAGCGCCGCGCGCGGCCAGCCGCCCTGGGGCAGCAGCGCGTCGAGCGCGGCGTGGCCGGTCGGTTCACCGTCCAGCGCCACCACGGGCGCACGCCCGGCACGCCACACCGTGCGCGCCGACAGCATCGCGTCGAGGTCGGGCAAGGTGCCCACGGTCGGCGACGCGACGCCTGCTGGCGCAATGGACGGCAGCGCGCTCATTCCGCGCGCACCAGCCCGCAGTAGATGCCCTCGATGGCGAAGTCGCTGCCCGGCGGAACCTCGATCGGCGCGTAGTCCGGGTTGCGCGGAAGGAGCCACAGCCGCGAGCGCGTGCGCTCCAGGCGCTTGATGGTGATCTCGCCGTCGATGCGCGCCACCACCACCTGGCCGTTGCGCGCGTCGCTGGCGCGCTGCACCGCCACCAGGTCGCCGTCGAAGATGCCGTCGTCGCGCATCGAGTCGCCCCTGACCCGCAGGAGGTAGTCGGGCCGGCTGGAAAACAGCGCGCGGTCGAGCAGAACGTGGCGCTCGATGCCGGCATCGGCGCCGATCGGCGAGCCCGCGGCCACCCGGCCCAGCACCGGCAGCTCCAGGCGGTCGTCGCGGACCTTCAGCCGGGTGCCGGGCAGGTGCGGCGTGCGTCCCGCACGCCGGGCCGTCCCGCGGGCATCCGCCGAGGTCATTCCAGCGACCACCCGGATCCCGCGCGCCTCGTTGGGCCGGACCTCCAGGTAGCCCGCCTGCTGCAGCCGGCGCACGTGCTTGTGCGCCGCGCAGGCCTGGCGGAAGCCGAAGGCGTCGGCGATCTGCTGCAGCGTGGGCGGCGCCCCCTCGGCCCCGGCATGGGCCTGGATGAAGCCGAGCACGTCGCGCTGTCGGGGGGTGAGGTCGTCGGTCATGGGTAAAAATCTATTTACCGTGCCGGGAAAGGGCAAGCCCGGCGGTCGGATGGATTCCAGCGCCCAGCCATCTCAGGGAGTGAGAGGGGTTTCAGATCAAAGAGTTGGACTGACAACAGAAGGCGGCCTCCCCCTCTTCATCCTGGCACCCCGCATCAGGACGATCGCATTCAGTCCTCCCTGCCTGCTTCCGGGCGCGCGCCATCCGTTGGATGAACGAACCTATTTCGGTACACTTCATGCCGTCCGCCCTGTCCGTTCACTTCTATCGCAATGCCGCAGGTAAGGAGCCCGTCCGAAGCTGGCTCATTGAAGAGCTCTCTCCCGGAGCCAGAAAAGCGATTGGCGCGGACATCAAGACAGTCCAGCTCGGCTGGCCGATCGGAATGCCGGTTGTCCGCAAGATGACGCCCGGACTGTGGGAGATACGCAGCAGGATTCCGAAAGGCATCGCCCGCGTGCTCTTCACGATCGTCGACACCAGGATGGTGCTGCTCCACGGCTTCGTGAAGAAGACTCAGGCGACGCCTCGAACTGATATCGAGCTGGCCTTGCACCGAATGAAAGAGGCGCACAAATGAGCGGGAACATCCACATTGGAAGCCACTTCGACGCTTACCTTGCCGAGCAGGGCGAACTGGACGAGGCCACGACCATCGCCGTCAAACGTGTGATCGCCTGGCAGATCGAACAGGCAATGCATTCTTCCGGCATGAACAAGAGCACCCTGGCCAAGCGCATGAAGACCAGCCGGACCGTCGTCGACCGCATGCTCGATGCGTCGGATACGGGCCTCAAGCTCGAAACCATGACGCGAGCCGCGACCGCCCTTGGCTACCGGGTCAAGGTCGATCTCGTCGCTCCCTGATCCAGAAAGGGAACGTCTCGCCTGCCGCGACGCCCGCGGCGATACTTGCCGGACCATGTTGCTACCCCGGGCACACCCGCCCGGCCGGGGAATCCGTTTGACCACATCGCCGCCCGCCCTGTTCTCGGTGGTGCCCCCGGGCCTGTTCGGCCCGCTGGCCTCGGCCAACCGCGAGCACTACTGGCTGCTGCTGTGCCGCCTGTTCGACGAATTCTTCGGCCCCGACGCGCCGCCGCCGCCCAGCCACGGCTATCCCCGCCGCGAGATCACCTCGGCGATCGAGCGCTACCTGCTTGGCGACGACCCGTGGGAGGACGAGGACGGCCAGGCCCCGGACACGCCGCTGACCATCCGCGCCAACACGATCTACGAGCGCTTCCGCCAGGCCGGCTGGCTGCGGCAGGAGAAGCTCGGCGCGCGCGAGATGGCCTCGATGACGCCCGCGGTCTCGCAGCTGCTGTCGCTGCTGCTCGAATTCACCGAGCGCGGCCCGACCTTCGTCTCGGCGCGGATCCGCTCGATCGAGCTGCAGTTGCAGCAGGTGCTCGAAGGCCGCGCCGGCGGCGACACGCTGGACGAGGCCGCCGACCAGGCGCGCCGGCTGCTGGCTTCGCTGGCCTCGATGAGCCTGCAGGTGCGCGACCTGATGCCCGAACTCAGCCGCTCCGAGACCACCGCCCAGTTCGCCCGGCAGTGGTTCGAACGCTACGTCGGCCGCTTCTTCATCGGCGACTACGCCGACCTGCACAAGGCCGACCATCCCCTGGCGCGGCGCAGCGCGATCCTGGCGATGGCGCGGCAGCTGGAGACCGGACCCCTGCGCGGCCGGCTGCTGGCCTGGTACGGCGAACACTTCGCCGACGGCGACGCACAGCGCGCCGAGGCGCGGCTGCAGCGCGGCGTGCGCCGGCTGCAGGAGCTGGACCGCATCGACGAATACCTCGCCCGCCTGGACGAGGACATGCGCCAGGCCAACCGCCGCGCGCTGGCCTTCCTCGACTACCGCCTGCGCGCGCCGGACCGGCTCGACGCCCTGCTGCGCCGCGCCTGCCGCGGCGCGCTGCGGGCGCCGGACGATGCGCTGCGCATGCCGGTGGCGCCGGGGGCGCTGATGGACGAACACCAGCTGCGCCCGCCCCGCCGCAGGCCGCGGCCGATCCCGCGCAGCGCCAACAGCGTGCAGCGGCCCACGCCCGAACAGCTGGCGCGCCTGGCTTTGCTGCGGCGGATGAAGCGCGCGCGCCTGGTCACCGCCGAGGACATGGCGCGCTACGTCGGCCGCCATCTGCCGGCCACCGGCAGCGTGGAGTCGTCGCAGCTCGGCATCGCCTCGATCCAGGACCTGCGCGCCTACCAGACCCTGCTGACGCTCGCCCAGCGCAGCCGGCGCATCGGCGGTCTGCGCCGCGACGATCCGCTCGGCCGCCTGCTGCAGGGCGTCCGCGTCGAGCTGCTCGACGCCGGTGAGCCCGGCGACAACGGCTACCTGCGCGCGCCGCGCTTCGTCCTCCACCGCCTCGCGCCACCGCCACGGACCGCCGCATGAAACGCAGCTGGAACACGCTGAGCCAACTCACCAACGGCACCTACACCGAGCAGGACTTCGAGCGCGCCGCCTACCGCCTGGTGACCGAGCAGGTGCTCTACGCCGCCGACCAGCGCACGCGCGTGGCCTACCACCTGGTGGAGGAATTCCTCGACGACTTCGCCGCGGCGCTGGCGCCGCTGGGCATCCGCCTGGAGCGCAACGGCAACCACCGCTACATCGTCGCCCTGCCCCGCCACGGCGAAGGCACGCCGGTGCGCCTGGACGAGACCCTGCTGCTGCTGGTCCTGCGCCAGCGCTACGACGAGGCCATGCGCCAGGGCCGCATCGAGGAGCACGGCGAGGTGGTGGTGGAACTGCCCGACCTGCAGGAGGCCTACCCGGCGCTCACCGACCGGCCGATGCCGGAGATCGGCACCCTGCGCGGGCTGGCCGCGACGCTCAAGCGCTGGGGCGTCTGCCGCCTGGTCGAGGGCGAGCCCGACGCACTGCAGCCCTTCCACCTGCTGGTGCGCCCGGCCATCGTCGACATCGTCGGCGAGCAGTGGCTGCAGCGCCTGGCCCAGCACACCCTCGACGACGACAACGACCACGACGACGACGCCGGCCTGGCCGCGGAGGACGACGATGCAGCAGCTTGAACGGATGCACCTGCTGCAGTTCTTCCTGTTCGAGGCGCAGACCCTGCAGTTCGACCGCACCAGCGCGATCATCGCCCCCAACGGCGCCGGCAAGAGCGCGCTCCTCGACGCGCTGCAGATCGTGCTGCTCGGCGGCGACCGCCGCTACATCCACTTCAACGCCCAGGCCGGCGGCAAGGCCCGCGCGCGCAGCATCCGCGACTACTGCCTGGGCGTGTACCGCAGCGGCGACGACGGCCGCAAGCGCCGCACCGCCACCACCTACATCAGCCTGGTGTTCCGCGACCAGGACAGCGGCCTGCCGCTGACCGCGGGCATCGCGCTGGGCGCGTCGGTCGACGAGCCCGACCACCGCCAGCACGGCCTGTACCTGCTGCCGGGCGTGGCACTGGAGCTCGAGGACCACGTCGAGCGGATCAACGGAAAGGAGCTGCCGCTGGAATGGAGCCGCTTCCGCGAGCTCGCCGGCCGCCGCTGCCGCGAGGCCGGCACCAGCCCCGAGTTCCACGCCAGCGGCGAGCGCTTCGTCAAGGACCTGCTGACCCGCCTGCGCGCCGCGCCGGGCGCGCATCCCGACTTCCACGCCTTCCGCAAGGCCTTCCAGAACGCGCTGAACCTGCAGCGGGTCGAGGACGTCGACCTGTTCGTGCGCACGCTGGTGGCCGAGGACCGGCCGACCGACGTCGCCCGCTTCCGCGCCCTGCTCGACAGCTTCCGGCAGATCAAGGAGCGCATCGAGCAGCTCCAGCACCGCATCGAATCAGCGGCGAAGGTCGATGTGCAGTACGGCCGCATCGCCGCCCAGGCGGTGCGCGCGGCCTCCTATCGCGCGCTGGCCGCCGAGTACGAGCGCGACCTGCTGGGCGAGCAGGTCGAACAGGCGCAGGAGGATTTCGACGAAGCCACCGCCGCTCTGGCGGCCACGCAGCGCACGCTGGCCGACGCACGCGTGCAGCGTGAAAGCCTGCGCGACGAGCACGGCCGGGCGCAGGCGCTGCTGCAGGGCAGCCAGGGCTACGGCGGCCAGGCGCAGCTGGACGAACTGGCCAGCCGCGATCGCGACCGGCTGCTGCAGCTGCGCGACGGCCTGCTGCGCGACATCGTGGCCGTGCGCGAGCAGCTGGCCGCGGTCGAGCGACTTGGCCTGCCCACCGTCGACGGCACCGTGCTGGCCCGTGCGCAGGCCGCCTGGACGCCGCTGTACGACGCGCTGGCCGCGCTGGAAGGCGACGCCGCCCTGCCCTGGTCGCCCGAACAGCTGCACGCCCAGGCGCAGGCCGCGGCGGCCGCGGCCGCGCCGCTGGTCGCCGCGGTCAACGGCCACGCGCGCGAGCGCCACGCCGCCCGCGACGCCGCGCGCGACCGGCTGGAGGCCGCGCGCCACAACCTGAAGCGCTTGAGCGCCGGCCAGGCCGAACTGGGCGCGGACACCGTACGGCTGATGAACTACCTGCAGGACGAAGGCATCACCGCCCGCCCGGTCTGCGACCTGGTGCGCGTGGCCGATCCCGCCTGGCAGCCGGCGATCGAGGCCTACCTGCGCAGCAACGTCGAAGCCCTGCTGGTCGCCGAGGCCGACGAAGCGCGCGCAACGAAGCTGTACCGCTCCCTGCGCGACGGCCGCGCCGTGTACGGCGTCAAGCTGGCGCTGTCCAGCCACGCCCGCGCCGCGCGCGGCACGGAGCCCGCGGCCGGCAGCGTCGCCGCGCTGCTGGAAGGCGACAGCGCAGAAGCCCTGGCCTTCCTGCGCCGCCAGCTCGGCGAACTCCGCTGCGTGGACACCGAGGCCGAACTCCTGCGCAGCCGCCAGGGCCTGGCCCGCGACGGCCTGCTGGCCCGCGGCGGCAGCATCGAACGCCTGCGCCTGCCGGCGGCGGTCGACCTGAAGATCGGCGCCTCCAGCAGCCGCGAACGCGCGCGGACGCTGCGCGAGGACGTCCAGGCCGCCGAGGACGCGCTGCGCGGCATCGAGCCCGAACTCAAGCGCGCCGAAGCCTGCGCGCGCGGCCTGGCGCGGCTGGCCGATCCGGACGAACTCGCCCAGGCCCTGCACGACCGCGCGCTGGAGCATCGCCAGGTCGAAGGCCGCTACCGCAGCAGCCAGGAAAGCCGCGAGGCCGCGCTCGATCCCGACCTGCTGCGCATGAGCGAGCGCGTGGCGGCGCTGAAGCGCGCGCTGGACGAAGGCGAGGCCCGCGTCGAAGCCCTGATCAGCGCCGAGGCGCTCACGCGCAGCGGCCTGGCGCAGAAGGAACGCCTGCTCGAAGGCCTGCGGGCGCAGGCAGACAACGCCGCCCGCAACGCGGTGGACGCGTTCAAGGACGCCGACGTCGACGCCAACCTGGTCGAACGCCAGCGCGAGGAGCTCGACCAGAAGCTGCCCTCGCTGGAAGAGCGCGGCGCGGCCTGCGGCAAGCGCGCCCGCGACAACACCGAGCAGCTGCAGCGGCTGCTGCCCGAGGCCTGGAGCGGGCTGCAGAACTACGCCGGCAACCACGGCGTGGAACTGCCCTTCGATTCCGGCCAGTGGCGCAAGGCGCGCGAGTTCCTGCAGCAGGAGCTGTTCCGCCTGCGCGAAAGCGAGCTGGTGAACTACCAGGCCCAGGCCCGCCAGGCCTACGACACCGCGGTCGAGACCTTCCGCAGCAACGTCGCCAACACCCTGCACGACAACTTCGTGCGCCTGAAGTCGCAGATCGACGCCCTCAACCGCACCCTGCGCAGCAGCCCCGCGTTCTCCAACAACGAGCGCTACCGCTTCCATTACGAGGTGGTGCCCGAGTACCGCGACCTGCACGGTTTCATCAAGCGCGTGGCCGACCTCGGCGGCGAGGACAACCTGTTCGGCAGCGCCGGCGAGGTGCCCGCCGCCTTCGGCGAACTGCTGGACGAAAGCGCCTCGGCGCGCGCGATCGATTCGCCGCTGGACGACTACCGCCGCTTCTTCCACTTCGGCGTGCAGATCCGCCAGGACGACCGCGTCATCGGCACCCTCAGCGAGCGCATGCGCTCGGGCTCCGGCGGCGAGCACCGCGCGCCGCTGTACGTCATCGCCGGCGCGGCGCTGGCCGCCGCCTATGGCAAGTCCGACGCCAGCCCCGGCGGCCTCGGCCTGATCCTGCTCGACGAATTCGGCGACAAGATCGATGCCCAGAACGCGCGTGCGACCACCAACTACCTGCGCTCGCTTGGCCTGCAGCTGGTGCTGGCCGCGCCCGACACCGCCCAGGGCACGCTCAGCGGCGTGCTCGACAGCTACATCGAACTGTTCCGCGACGAGGACCTGCTGCAGGCCGAACGCATCGAGGTGAAGGAGGCCGCGCGCGAACTGCTGCTGGGCGACCAGTTCGACCTGCATCCGGAGCTGCTGGCCGAGGAAACGGCGCGGATCGAAGCGCAGCAGGCGCCGGCGTGAGCCCGGCGCGCGGCACGCTGGAACGGCTGCTGCGCAAGGGCGAGCGCGCGCGGCTGCGCGGCGATGCATCGGCGGCCTCGATGCCGATGACCACCGCCGCCAGCGCCAAGGATTACCTGGCGCTGGCCACGCTGGCCGAACGCGAAACCTTCCACGCCCAGATCGCCCTGGCCGAGCGCAGCGGTGCCGTGACCGTCGAACGCGACCGGCACCGCGGCGACGGCGAACGCCTGTTGCGGATCACCGTGGCCGACCTGGACGGGCTCGCCGCGCACCTGGGCGTGCCGCTGCTGGAGGCCCGTGCCGCCGCCGCGGACGCCCTGCTGCAGCCGTGGCAGGCGCGCTTCCCGATCCTCGACGCGGTGCTGCAGGCCTGGCGCAGCGACCGCACGCAGCGCGGCCATGGCCCCGAGGCCGCCGCCGATCTGGCCGATGCCGCCCGCGCCGTCGCCGCCCTGCAGGACGCCCCTGGCGGCGAGCGCCTCCTGCGCCGCGAGAGCGTGCGCCTGTTCGGCGACAGCAAGCGCCTGGAACGGCTCACGCCCTGGCTGGAACTGCTGGTCACCGGCGAGTCCGCGGCCACGGGGCTTGCGCGCGAAGAGGTCTGGTCGGCGCTGGGCCTGCGCCGCGAACCGCAGCCGCTGCTGCTGGCCGGAGACGGCCGCGTGGACCTGGGGGGCACCGTGCTGCCGCTGGTGCGCCCCTATCTCGGCCTGCCCGTGGAATCACTGCACCGGCTGGAGACCGGCGCCGGCTACCTGCTGACGATCGAGAACCTGGCCAGCTTCCACGACGCCGCCAGCCACCCCACGGCCGCCCAGGGCCTGCTGCTCTATACCGGCGGCATGCCCTCGCCCGCCTGGCGCCGGGCCTACCGGCGGATCGTCGACGGCCTGCCCGCCACGACGACCCTGCATCACTGGGGCGACATCGACGAAGGCGGCTTCCGCATCGCCGCCGTGCTGGCCGAGGCCGCCCGCGACGCCGGACGCACCCTGCAGCCCTGGCGGATGTCGATGGCGACGCTGCGGCAGTCACTCGACGATCCCGCGCCCAGGCAGCCGACCGCCTCCACCCTGGCCGCCATGCAGCGCTGGGCCCGGCGCGCCGGCTGGGACGAGGTGGCCGAGGAGCTGGCACGCCAGCCGGTGCAGCTGGAGCAGGAGCGGCTGGAGATCGTGCTGCCAGCGGTCAGCGATGCGCGGGCGGACTGAACCGGCCTGCCCTCAACAGCCCGCGTACTTCCAGTTCCGCGTCTTCCCCTCCGCGATCCACTCCACCGCCTGCGCCACCCGGCGGGCGCGCGTGTCCGCGCCCTTGGCGCCGATGATCCAGTCGGCGTACTCGCGCTGCTTGCCGGGGGTGAACGCCTCCCAGTGGCCGCGCGCGGCCTTGTTGCCGCGCATCGCGGCGGCCAGGTCGTCCGGCAGCGACGGCGGCGGCTTGGGCGTGCGGCCGGTGGACGCGGTGGTGCCGGCATCGATCAGCGCCATGGCGGCGCGCACGTGGGCGGTGGTCTCGCGCTTCGCGGGGAGATCCTTCAAGGCCGTGATACGCCCGTACTGGCCCATGCCCTCCCGGGCCGCGGCGTCCTCGCCCACGATCTGCTTGCCGTGCCAGAGGTTGAAGGCGGCGTGCTGCTTGAAGCCGGCCATCACGCCGAGCAGCTTGTCCCTGTACGTGAACGCCGGCGCGCCCCACTTGATGGTCTCCACCGCCTCCGGGCAGGCCGCATGCACGCGGCGGCGCAGCTCCTCCAGGATCGGCCGGGCGAAGTCGGCCTGGCGGGCGATGTAGGCGTCGATGCGTGGGTCAGGGCTGGTCATGGTGGTCTCCGGACGGCGGGCCAGGTTTCGACTATGACGCCGAGGTCATCTGGCGCCCAGCCCCGCCAGCTTCAGCCCCACCCACACCGCGGCGATGCCCAGCACCACGCTGCCGCCGGCGTACAGCGCGGCGGTCGCGACCTCGCCGCGGCGCAGCAGGTACACCGCCTCCAGGCCGAAGGCCGAGAACGTGGTGAAGCCGCCGAGCAGCCCGGTGAACAGGAACAGCCGCGCGTCCGGGCCGAAGGCCTCGTGGCGCTCGGCCAGCCCCGCCAGCACGCCCACCACCAGGCACCCGAGCACGTTCACGGCGAACGTGCTGAAGGGGAAGCGCTCCTGCACGGTCAGGTGCAGCACCAGGCCGCCGAGCTTGTAGCGCGCGACGGCGCCGAGGAAACCGCCCAGACCGCCCAGCAGGATTGGATGCATGTCAGCGCGGCCTCCAGACCATGTGCAGCGTGCCTTCGGCCTCCGCCTCGTCCACGAATCCCATGCGCGCGTACAGCGCCCGCGCCGGATTCTCCGCGTAGACCCGCAGCTGCAGCCGCCGATGGCCGCGCTGCAGGGCGATGGCCTGCGCCTGCCGCACCGCCCAGCCGCCGATGCCCTGGCGCTGGCGCGCCGGCACGATCTGCAGGTCGCGCAGGTCCAGCGCCTCGCCTTCGGGGAGCAGCCGCAGCAGACCGATGGCCTCGTCGCCGGCGACGATCATCAGGTTCTCGAACTCCGCGCAGCTGGCGCGGAAGCGCGCCGGGTCCCAGGCGATGCCGCGCGCTGCGAGGTAGCCGGCCATGTTGGTGCGACTGAGGTGTTCGCAGAAGGCGAAGTCGTGCGCGGTGGCGGATTGGAGGCGGAGCGTCATCTGACCTGGGTGGTCCCTTGTTGCTGGCGGTCCCGCAGCGCCGATACGGAGCCCGAAACCAGCTCCTCCAGCACATCGGAATCGACGTCGGAGAGCCGACGGATGGACAGGCAGGCCTTGCCCATCTTGTGGCGCCCGAGACGCGCGAGCAGGTTCGCCTGGTCCGGGCCCTCCGCCATCAGGTAGATGCTGATGTCCTTGCTGCGCGGCGAGAAGCCGGTGACCGCCATGTCGCCCTCGCGGCCGCTGTCATAGCGGTAGTGATAGGTGTCGAAGCCGACGATGGACGGCCCCCACATCACGGCGGGCTGGCCGGTGATCCTGGACATCATGGCGAGAAGCGCCTGGCAGTCTTCGCGGCGCTGGGCATCGTCGATGGCGGCGAGGAAGATGGAGACGCTGACGTCGGTGGGGATGGTCTTGTTTTCGGACACGGGGCCGCCTCAGAGCTGTAATGACCCAGCGGTTTCTGCACAGGTCAGGCCACTAAAGCATATGCCTCGGCCTGCTGGCAGGGTGAGACTCAAAGCCCCGTGACCAGCCGCGCCAGCAAACGCGCCATCGAACCCCCCGCGGCTGCACGCATTTGTAAAAGGTCCCCGAGCGGTTCCACCCCGCCGCCTTCCACTCTGGCGATGCGGCCGGTCGCGATGTCCACGATCAGCGCCCGGCCCTGGAGCCCGGACAGCTTCGCAACAGGAAGCTCATCGGCGGACCGATGGATCAGCACAAGGCGGGAGAGGCGTTCACGCGCATCGCGATGCAGATTGCCATCAGGATCAGGCGGGCTGGGATTGACGCCCATCAGCCCCGCCCAGTCCGCGACGACATCACCGCCATGACACCCGTAGGTGCCCAGCGTGCTGCGCCAGCCGTGCTGATCGAACACCCGGCTTTCGAGGAGCCCGGCAACGACACGCACGGAGAGTGCCGCTACCGACGTCGCGGGCAACGCGCCGCGCCAGCGCGGCAGCCCCACCGCTTCTTCGATGTGGTCGATCACGGATGCAGGTTCGGGATTGAGGAGATCTAGAAAGCAGCCCTGCGGGGACGACCCCGCACTCCACATACCCGACGGCCCGCCCAGGCTGAAATCGATCGCAGGCAGGGACTCACCTCTCGACGTCGCATGCAATTGCAGCTGGAGCAGCCCCCTTGCGGAAATCCCGGGATGGATCTGCAGCACGTTGAACGCATGCGTCGCATGGCGGCGACGCACGATCTCGGCGATCGCACGCCACGCGAGGGCGGTAACCAGAGTCACCCGCGCGCCGGACGGATCCACCAGCGGGCACCGATCAGCCATTGCGACGATCGTTCCGTATCAACTGCTCCGAATACGTCGCGGATCTCATCGGCCCTCTTCATTCAGCTGGCCAGCTATTGCCGCTGCATCGTCCCGGCGGAGGAACAGGTAACGGAGCGTGCAGCTGCCGAATTCGCGCTCCAATTCGTGCTGGCGTACCGGATGGTTTCCATATCGAAACGCCCTCCTCCCGACCGCAGAGGTCGGCAGCTCCTACACGCCATAGCTTCGCGGCGAGGTCAGCGCGCCATCGGCCTGGACCGCACGCGGCGAAATCGCCCTCTCTTCCAGTGATCCCTTCAAATCCATGGGTCTTTCCTAGGAGAAGCTGTCGAAACTCCGCTTGCTCAGCGGCGGGTCGTGTTGCCGTACGCGTCAGTGGTGCGGCATCGGGTCGATCTGTCGCTGTGGCGTCAGCACCTCACACCTCGTCAGCTTCATCGGCTTCGTCATCAATCCCGAACTCCGCTTTCAAGCGGGCGACCGTGTGGGGCCAGGATGCAGCCGTCGGCTTTGCCACCGAATTCTGGTTCCCGAAGAGACCGGTCTCGCGCACGGCCTGGCTTTCGTCCCGCACGCGCAGCCAGCGCACCGGAACGAGGAGTTCGGCGGCTTCCGGGTCCGCGTTCTGCTCACGCAGTGCCGCGGCCACGGCGCTCACGTCGATATAGGGGCGACGGCCGGCATCGGTGTCGACCAGGAACTCTTCTGCCGGCACTGGCGCGCCGAGCACCTCAGCCACGCCCAGGTAGCCGACGCCCGGGCGATTCACCCAGACCCGTGCACCCGGCTCCAGCAGGTTCAGCGTGCGCGTGAACCACCCGCCGCCGCCGGCGCTGATGAAGCCGAACTTCCGCGCATCGTCCCAGGACCGGCACGGGCCCGCTCCGAAGTTGGCGTAGAACTCCCCGTTCCAGGGCACGCGCGCCGCGCGCTCGGATTGTTCCACCAGCTGCTTGTTGCGGACCTTGACCTGGTAGTCCTCCGCTTCCTTGAGGGGAATGATCTGCTGGAAGTCCACGAGGAGCCGGTCGTCGAGCCGGTAGGCCCGCATGCGGAAACAGGTGATGTCCACGCGCTTCTCGGCCAGCCACAGGATCGAGCTCGTGAGTTCCCGGGAGAAGTCCTCGGAGAAGAGGACGATGCGGACGTCCTGCGCGAAGTCGTCCTCCCTCGGCTGGTCCCAAGCCAGGAATTCGAGCAGGCCGGCGCGTGCGTCCGCCCCCTCCCCGAGGTGCCGTGCGTAGGTTTCGACGGCCTGCTCGAAGGTCATCTTCGACACCATGGCCGCATAACGCACGGCCTGCAGTTCCATGTGCACGCCGGTGTCGCCGCGCTTGAGCTCGATCACCACCAGGTTGGCATCGCGATCGACGCCGAGCAGATCGATCCGGCGGCGGGAGTCGTCCCAGTCGGCGAACTCTTCGGCAATGATCAGCACGTCGTCCAGCAGTTCCCGCGACTGCTCGCGCAGCACGCGCTGCAGGTCGCGACGTTCATGCACTTGCGCTGCCCCAAGCGCGACGGGCGACAGCCGCCTGAGTCCGGCTTCTTCCAACTCGAAGATGGTCATGGGCTCCCCTGTTGGCTCATGTTTCCGGATTGGGCCGGCCATGCCAGCCGACCCAGCATCGGCACGCGGATTCTAGCTGCCAGTTCCGAGCTATGAACCCGGAAGACCGGGCATTTATCCCCGACGATGGAGTTCCGAGACCCGAGGACCGGGCTAGGAGCCCGACGCTTGGAGCGAAAAGGCCGAACCGCCGAGCTCAGAGCTTGGCGTGCCGCGTAAAAAATGCCCCAACGCCGAGCTAAAAGGCCTCAGCGCCGACCAAAGAACTCGGCAAGACGGGCTGGCAATAAAGACGCCCTCGGAACGTCTTGGTCATTACACACCTCATTTCCTTTCCAACCGCTTGGCAAAGACCGCCTCTCAATAACCGGAACGTGAAACTTGCATGCGTGCCCATGGAGCGTGATCTCTCGAACTTCTTTGAAACGCGTGGATTGCGTAGTCCACCGAAATGCTGAAGTGTCAAGCAAGACTCCGAGAGGCTTCAGTGCGTGCTCAACATGCGGCTCTTGCCGGGAGTCATCCACAGTAGATTTTCCCGAAATCAGCGCGTTTGAGCAGAATTGGTAACTACAGATGCAGTCATGTTTTCGCGACTAGCCCTATAAACTGTTGATCGAAAGCAAACGCCAGCGTGCATTTGCATCTACTGAGGTAGCCCAAGTTTAGACCCGTCCTCGAACACAACCATCTCCGGCACAAACTTCGTCGTATATTTCCCTTCTTCCAGATTCCAGACCGCGCGGTGTGAATCGATGAATTGATTGTAGTCGCGCCCTCCTGTCCAGACCACCGTTTTCCCGGGCTCGACTCTTTCGCTGATACCGAACATTACTGAGCCGACTTCTTTATCAAAGATGTCAACGAACTTGATCTCGCCCGACACCCCAACGACGACTTTGTCTGTGTTGTTCTGAGCACCTACGCGGAATTGCTGGTACTCGCTGTATCTACCAGCCCGATAATTCGAAGGCAACTCATCCTTCGATAACAGAGTGACGGTGACTGCTCTGTTCAATTCTTTAAGTGCGGTCGCTCGCTCCTGTTCCAGCTTCCGCTTCAACGCTTCCTCTTCTGCGCGCTGGGCCGCCTGTTCGGCTTCCCATGCGGCCTGCTCTTTAATCGCCATACCGATCGTAGTACCGGGTGGAATCCCTGCACCGCCGAAGACTTCGCCCATCTTCGCCCTCATCAGGTAACCCGTGGCCTTCTCACGGTCGGAATCCGGGAGCTTCTTGAGCTCGGGTGCTAGTTTCTCGTCCCAAGCCTCCATGTCTGACGGGATAACAGCGTCCGTCGGCTTTGAGCAACCAGTAATTATCACTGCAATCGCAATTAACGCTGCATAGATCTTCATGCCTTCCCCCTTTTTTATGCTTAGAACACCGCTTATTCCGTGGAATATTTCCTGATACGCATCAACGTGCCCCAAATTTTTCGCGCTTCTCCTGAACTCTACCTAGCGCCACCAGCATCTCCACCAACTTCGGCAGCCTTTTCTTCCAAGGCCCACGCGCAGTACACCTCGCGGCGATCTCATCCAGCGAGAGCGGCACCGGACTGGCGGCGAGGACATCGGCGACGGCGCGCACCTGGTCGACGGTGTCTTTCGGCCACGGCTGCGCCTTGACCACTGGCGCAGCGGCGGATTCCTGCCCGGCGTCGGCTGTGTCATCTCCGCGCTCGCCATCGGCGAAGCGGGCCTGCTCGGGCTCCCGCTCGCGGGCAAGGTCGGGATTCTGGAACTCCGGGCGCAGCCAGCGGACGTGGCCGCGGGCTTCTTCGGCGGCACGTTCGGCGTTGAGGGCGACCAGGCGTTCGAGGACGGTTTCGTCGAAGGCGCGCTTGGCTTCTTCGCGGGTCGTCGCGGGGCCGCCGTGGAGCCGGCGCTCGTGCTCCGGTAGGTCGCGGTCGGCGTCGGCGAGGCGCTGCAGCGAATCCGGCGGTTCGATGCCGTGGGCGACGCGCAACAGCGGCAGCAGGTCGCCCCAGCCGTAGGCGTAGAGCACGGCCTCGTCGAGTTCGTCGTGCAGCTGGCGCAGCACCGAGACCAGGCCCTGCTCATGGATGCTGCGCTCCTTGGCGGTCAGCACCTCGCCGCTGCGCAGCTTGTCGAGCACGTTGTACATCCCGGTAAGGGTCAGGCCGGGATGGGCGGCCTGCTGGCGCTTGCGGTGGGCGTCGAGCTGTTCGGCGAGGTTGCGGATGCGGTCGGAGGGGTATTCGCCGATCGTGCTGTACTCACCCGGGCGGCCGCTTTCGTCTTCCAACGCGTAGGTGATCGGGCCGCCGAATTTGTCGGCGAAGTGGAGATCCGGGAAGGGAAAGGGGTTGAAGGTGCGCTGATGCTGATAGCGGGGCCGATCTTCGAGTGTTCCCCCCGAGGCAATAGCCCAGGTCAAATGCACACTCGAGCTAAGCACACCAAGTTGAACGCTATCGGGCGACGCGATTGCAACAACGGAAGTGTCTGGAACAGTGCGGCTATCAATAAATTGGAACGTGAACCACTTGGCCGTCCGGGGAACAACGATGTAACGGGAAAGATGTGAGAGCGCGGCGCGCAGCGGCGGAACCGGACGGGTAAACAGCCACCAGTTCAGTCGACGCTCTTCAACGGGATTCTGGTCGCGCTCCGGTTTAACCCGATTGAGAACCCACTGAAACAAACTAGGGTATTCAGCACGCGCCTGCTCTGCACTGCGCGGATAGAAGTCGATCACCTTTGCCCAACGCGCATTTTGTGTAAGGTCACGGGCGATCACGAAGGGACGAAGAACATTTTCTGTTCCGACATCACCACCAATTGCGGCAGTTTCATCTTCGGGAAGCACGACGAAGCCTTGGCCAAGTGGATACATGCCCGTGAAGGCCAGACCACGATTTGCCCGCAGTTGTTTTGCGTCAACGAGCGCGAGGCCAGCGCGCAAGTCTGCATGCAAGCGGCCTCGGGTCGTACGGAACTCGCACGCTACCTCGCCGTCATACAACGCCTGCTCGGATGTGGCTTCCATAGCTAGCCCGTCGTGGCTGCCCTTCTTCGCCACCGTCATCGCAATCCGCACTGCCGCCCCATCCGCCGTATCCACCCACGGGTGATCCGGAATCGCGAACACCAGCGACAGCGGCTGCTTCTTGTCGGCCAGATGCGGTTCGATCACGCGGCGGTTGAACGACTGGCGAATCGAGTTGGTGGTAATGAATCCAAACCTCTCGACCGCACCGCGCCGCGTCAGCTGCGCCGCGTGATGCCACCAGAACATCACGAAGTCCGCCGACTCCGGCACCTCCGGCCACGCGCCACGCAGCGCCTCCACATACCCATCGCCCAGCGCCGTGCGCATCCGCTTGTTGCCGATGAACGGCGGATTCCCCACCACAAAATCCGCCTCCGGCCACGCCACCTTCCGCGGATTCAGCTACCGCTCCACCGG
>JAAZHF010000222.1 GCA_012510865.1 Gammaproteobacteria bacterium | reverse complement strand
CGCCGCCAGCTCGCGCCCGCCGCGCGAGGCGTACGAGGTCTGCTCGCTGCTGTCGACGTCGGTCCCGGGCTGCACGATCAGCACCCGGGGCCGGCTGCGATCGACCGAGGTCGCGCGCGCAACGGCCGCCACCAGCGCGCCGTCGATGGCCCCGGTCGGGGCCAGGCCGTGGCGCTCCTGGAAGCTTCGCACCAGTGCCGTGGTGACCGGGCCATGGATGCCGTCCACGCGCGCCTGGCCGTAGCCGCCCTCGCTGAGCCGCTGCTGCACGAAGCGCACCGTGTCGGACGCGGCGCGCAGGCCGGGCTCGCGCACGCGCGACCACAGCGGGACCGGGCCGGCGGCCACGCCGAAGCCGGACGCCGGTTCGCCCGGCAGCGCCGCCAGCTCCCAGGGCAGCGCCGCGAGCGCGTTCGGCGGCACCAGCAGGCCGATCGTGCCCGCGCTCCCGGCCGCGGCCGATGCGTCCGCGCAGTCGCCGCCGAAGAGCAGCACGCCCAGAAGGTCCCGCGCGTGCATCCAGCCGTCGGTGAGCATCGCCGCGAAGCCCTGCGCCAGGACCGAGCCCGCCCTGGGCAGCAGCGCCTCCAGCATCGCGCCGGCCTCGCCCCGCGGCGTCCGTCCGCCGGGCCCCATCGGCACCACGGTGGCGCGCTGGCGCCGGGCATCCGGAGCGTCCTCGGCGTAGGCGGTGGCCAGGCGGTCGCGCTCCTCGAGGTCGCCGATCAGTCCGTACATGCCGGCGGCCGTGGCGATCCGGTGCCGCGCCGCGGCCGGATCGTCGGCCGCGACCAGGCGGCCGGTCAGCTCCATGTGCCACGCGTCCCAGCGCATGGTGGCGCCCTCGGTCTCCAGCGCCGCCTCGACCGGCGCCAGGAGCTCCGCCGCCAGGGCCGCGTCGCCGCCGCGCAGCGCATGCTCGGTCGCGTGCAGCCGCATCACCGCCTGCAGCAGCGCCCCGGCCTCCGCCGGCACCGCCGGCGCCGGCAACGCGGGCACGATCCCGCCGCGGACCAGGCGGCTGCGCGCGTCCTCCAGCAGCAGCGCGCGCAGCGGCGTTGCCCGCGCATGCGGTCGCGCGGAGAGCTCCTCCAGCAGCGCCGCGGCGCCGGCGCCGTCGCCCAGCACGCGGTGCACCTCGAGCCGCCGCAGGTCCTGCACGAAGGCGACGTCGGCATCGATCGCGTCGTCCCCGGCCGAAGCCGCCGGCGCGTCCGCGCGGTCGCCGGGATCGTCGAGCAGGGCGAAGACCGAGGCCGCCCACTCGCGCGGCACCTCCAGCGGCAGCCGGGCGCGGGTGATCCAGCGCATGGCCTGTAGCCGAGCCGGCCGCTCCAGTCGTCGCAGGTCGTCCAGCAGCCGCGCCCGCGCCCTCGCGTCCGCGGGCAGCACGCGCAGCGCGAGGCCCAGCGCCAGCGCCTGCACCCGCTGCATCACCCTCCTGGTGGAGGGCCCCTCGTCGTCGCCGGGCGGCCCGTCCAGCAGCGGCGCAAGCATCGCCCGCGCGCCGTCCAGGTCGAGCCCGCGCGCCTGCGAGATCGCGCACTCCAGGCGCATCCGCGCCGCCAGCGCAGGGTCGGCCTCCATCGCGCTTTCCACCGAACGCGCGATGGTCAGCACCTCGCCGTGCGCGCCCATGCGGTTCCGGGTCCGCACCTGCTGCAGCGCGATCTCGCCCAGCAGCTGCGCCCCGCCCTCGAGCTCCGCCATGCCTGTGGCATCGGCCCAGTGGCGCGCGGCCTCCGCATAGCGCAGCAGCGCGGCCGCGATCTCGCCGGCAAGCATGAGCGCATCGGTGCGCTCGCGCGGCGTGGCGGCGCGCTGCGCCAGGTCCCGCGCCTCGTGCAGCAGCGTCGCCGAGCCGCGCAGCAGCGCGTGCTGCAGGCGCAGGCGGTAGGCCTCCACCGCAGCGCCGCCGCGGCCCTCGCCGGGCATCGCCTCCAGCAGCCGCCAGGCCGCCCCGTGTTCGCCGAGCTCCATCTGCAGCCTGCCCAGGCGCAGCGCGAGCTCCAGCGCGGCCTCGTCGCACCCGCCGAGCTGCGCGGCGCCGAGCGCATCGGCCAGCCACGCCCGCGCCTCCTCCAACTGCCCGCGCGCGAGCGCATCCTCGGCCGCCTCCCGGGCCACGCTCCAGGCCGGTACCGTCGGCTCGAAGATCCGCATCAGCGCCACCACCGCCTGGAACGCGATCGACGCGCCCGCCTCGCGCGCCGCCGCGCGTGCCCGCGCCGCCAGCCATTCTGCATCCAGCCGCGCCGACGGATCGCGTGCGTCGTCGTGCTGCGCCTCCAGCCAGGCCAGGGCATCGCGCGGACGTCCGTCCAGCACCATCAGATGGGCGTCCAGGAGGCCGATCGCCCGCGCCACGCCCGGCGCGGGCGACGCACCGGCCAGCCTGCGCGCGACCTCGGCGTGGCGGCGGAGCTCGGTCCGCGACACCGGCGCGCCGGTCTGGCGCATGGCATCGAGCAGGCAGCGCCCGGCCGCGAGGTGCGCGTGCACCAGCGTGTCCGTGTCCACCAGCGCGCGGCCGCCCCGGGTCCGCGGCAGCTCGCCGTCCTCGCAGTACTCCCGCCGCAGCGGCTCGCGCGCGATCCGCAGGCGCAGCAGCGGCGCGTCCGACAGCCGCGGATCGTCGAGGAAGGCGCGCCAGGTCGCGGCCGCGCCCATCGCCTGGTCGGCCTCGGCCGGAAGCGCGAGTGTCGCGTCGTGCTGGAAGGCGTGGGAGACGGCCTCGCAGGCCTGGCCGCTCCAGCGCTCCAGCGCCTCCATGCGGCCCGCCGCCGAGGTCGCGGCATCGGCGGCGCGCGCGCATTCGTCCGCGCGGCCGCGGAAATGCCCCGCCGACACCCGCTGCAGGCGGCGGAAGATGTGCTGCCACGACAGCAGGTCGCGCATCGGATCGACCACGTCGCCGTGGAACCGGATCACGCCGGGATGGCTGGCGCCGCCGCCCGAATGCGACAGCCAGCCACGGCCGCTCTCGTAGCGCAGCAGCTGCTCCCAGAGCGCCGCGGCGCTGATGTCGGCCGCGGGATCGCGCTGCCACAGGTCCTGGCCATCGACGTGGCGCACGTGCTCCGGCCGCTCCCCGTCCACGCGCGCGGTGTCGTCGCCGGCCTCGCCGCCGAGTGCGCGCCGCAGCTCGCCCAGCATCACCTGCTCGACGTAGTCCAGGGTCAGGCGCCGCGGCACCACGCCGTAGCGCACCACCCAGCGCAGCGGCTGCTCGGGGATGCGCTTGATAACGCGCTCGACCAGGTACTAGTAGTCGGCGCTCGGCAGGCTGCGGATGTCCGCCGGCGTGATCGCCTCGCTGCCCAGGGCCAGGTCCGCGAGCAGGGCCAGCTTGAAGGGATTGCAGCCGGCGCGGCCACCCTCGTCGGCGGGCTCGGCCACCTTGTCCACGATGGCCGCGCGCAGCGCCGGATCGGCGATGCCGCGCGCCACGAGGTAGTCCTCGGCCTGGTCGGGCGCGAAGCGCGACAGCTCGAACACCCGCGCCTCCGTCGCCAGCGCCGGCGCGAGCCCGGGCACGCGCCGGCGGATGTCGTAGCGCCCGGCCAGGACCACGCGCAGCGCGGGCACCCTCGCGTGCAGCCGCCGCAGGCAGTCGAAGATCCGGGCGAAGGTGTCCGGGAACACCGTCACCACCTCGAGCGTGTCGAGCACCAGCACGATGCGCCCGAGTCCCAGCCCCTGCAGCGCGCGCCCGGCCTGCATCACCAGCTCGTCGCCGAGCGCCTCGTCGGGCGGCGGCGCCTCCTTGCCGGCGGCGTCGACCGGCCGCAGCAGGTGCACGTAGGGTTCGACCAGCGACGTCGTCCCGGCCAGGTTCTGTCCCGGCGACTGCTCGTCGAGCTGCTGCAGCAGCGGCGCCAGCGCCAGCCAGGGATGGCTGCGCACCGCGTCCAGGCGCAGCTCGTCGAAGTCCACCCGCGCGCAGGCCACCCCGGCCGGGACCAGCTCGCGCGCAAGCAGCCAGCGCAGGAACATGGTCTTGCCCATGCCCCCGGTGGCGTGCAGGTGGAAGATCCAGGGCCCGTCGCCGTCGAGCACTTCGCGGAAGGCGCGGTACACGTCCTCGCGGCGATGGAAGGTGCCGGTGCGGCAGTAGGCGTCGGCGAACAGCGCGCGCGAGCGGTAGCGGCGCCGCGCCTCGCGCCGCGCCTCCTGCAGGCCCGGCCCGAGCTGCCCGCCGTGCGCGTCGAGCACGCCCAGCAGGGCGAAGCAGGTCGGCAGGTCGAAGGCCGCGTCGGCCTCGGCGAACGCCGCCTCGAACAGCGCGCGCGCCCGCTGCTGGTCGCCCGCGACCAGGTGCGGCAGGCGAGTCAGCGTGTCCCCCGGCCGCCGCGCTTCCTGGTAGGCCT
>JAAZHF010000221.1 GCA_012510865.1 Gammaproteobacteria bacterium | reverse complement strand
GCGCATCGTCGACCGGCTGCAGCAGCGCTTCGAGGAACACTTCGACGGCGCCTCGGTTCTGCAGCCCATCGCCGACCGCTTCGAGCTGCGTCGGGACTACCATGCCGCGCTCGACCACGGCCGGCCGCATGGCGACGTCGGCGAGGTGTTCGCGCTGTTCGCGGCCTGGGCCGCCCTGGGCGAGCTGCGCGGCCTGCATACCCACACGGCGAGGGCGCTCGCGGAGGCGCTCGACCACCTCCCGTCCTACCACGAGGCCACGGCCGCGCAGCGCGCGGCCTTCCTCGACCTGCTGCGCGGCGCGGCGCCGGTCAGGACGCTCGAGCGCATGGCGCGCCTGGGCGTGCTCGGCCGCTGGATCCCGGCCTTCGCCCAGGTGTCGGGGCGGATGCAGTTCGACCTCTTCCACGTCTATACCGTCGACCAGCACACGCTGGCGGTGCTCCGCAACCTCGCGGCGTTCGCCTCCGGCGTCGCCGACGAGCGCTTCGCCACCGCGCACGAGATCCATGCCACGCTGCGCAAGCCCGAGCTGCTGCTCCTGGCCGGCCTGTTCCACGACATCGGCAAGGGCCGCGGCGGCGACCATTCCGAACTGGGCGCGGTGGATGCGCGTGAATTTTGCGAAGCACACGCGCTCGGCGAGGCGGACACGGCGCTGGTCGAGTGGCTGGTGCGCCGGCACCTGTTGATGTCGGTGACCGCGCAGAAGCAGGACATCGCCGACCCCGCGGTGATCCACCGCTTCGCGGCCGAGGTCGCCGATCGCGAGCGGCTCGACTACCTGTACCTGCTGACCTGCGCCGACATCGCGGGCACCTCGCCCAAGCTGTGGAACGCGTGGAAGGACCGGCTGCTGGCCGACCTCCGGACGGCCACCAGGCTGGCGCTGCGGCGCGGCCTCGAGCATCCGGTGGCGGCGGCCGAGCGCATCGCCGAGACCCGCGACGCGGCCGCCGCCCTGCTCGTCGCCGGCGGCGTCTCCGCGGCCGAGGCCGACGGCCTGCTCGCCCGCTTCCCGGCCACGAGCTTCCTGCGGGCGCGCGCCGAACAGCTGGCCTGGCAGGCGATGGCGCTGCACGGGGCGGCCGACGGCGACCCGGCGCGGGCGGTGGTGGGCGCGCGCCTGGTCGCCCCGGGCAGCCCGGCGATGGAGGTCTTCGTGCACGGTCCCGACCGGGACGGGCTGTTCGCGGCCATCGTCGTGACCCTAGCCCGGCTGGGCCTGGCGATCCAGCAGGCACGCGCGCTGGACGGTCCGGGCGGCGCGGTCTTCGACAGCTTCCAGGTCCTGCCCGACGACGCACGCGCGGACTGCGATCCGCAGGCGGTCGCGCGCAAGCTGGCCGCGGTGCTCGCGGGTCCACTCGACCGCGTCCGTCCCGCGCAGCGGACGCAGCCGCGGCACCTGCGGCACTTCCGGATCGTCCCGCAGGTGGAGTTCGCCGCGGGCACCGACGGGGGCGCGACCGTGCTGAGCCTGGTCTGCACCGACCGGCCCGGACTCCTGGCCGACGTCGCGCACGTGCTCCGCAGCGAGGGCCTGCGCGTGCACGACGCGCGCATCGCGACCTTCGGGGCGCGGGCGGAAGACGTGTTCCGGGTCACCGGGCGGGACCGGAAGCCACTCGACGAGGCCGCGTGCGCGCGACTGCGCGACGCGCTCCTGCAACGCATCGACGGAGAACCAGGCAAATGAGCACGCGCAAGAAGGCCGCCACCGCGAAGGGCACGGCGAAGTCCGCCTCGGGGAAGGCGAAGAAGGCCGCGAAGAAGGTGGCCACGGTTGCGCCGGACACCGGGAAGGCCACGAAGAAGGCCGCGAAGAAAGCCGCGAAGAAGGCCGTGAAGAAAGCCGCGAAGGTCGCGAAGGTCGCGAAGAAGGCGCCGGGGACGGCCGTGGCGAAGTCGGCGCCGCGGACGGCGCCGGAGGCCGGCCGGCTGCATGCGCCGGCCACGGCGCGACCCGGCGGCCCCGACGAGGAGCTGGCCTTCATGATCGACAGCGCCTGGGCTCGCCGGTCGATGCTCACGCCCGAGGAGGTCGAGGGCTCGACCCGGATGCTGGTCGACCAGGCGATCGAAGGGCTGGAGTCGGGCCGCCTGCGCGTGGCCGAGCCCGACGGCGCCGGGGGCTGGGTGGTCAACGAGTGGTTGAAGAAGGCCGTCCTGCTGTACTTCCGCGTGCAGGAGATGGAGGCCGGCGAACAGTACCCCGCGCCCTACTGGGACAAGATCCCGCTGCGGTTCGCGGACTTCGACGAGGCCGCCTTCCGCAAGCTGGGCGCGAGGGTGCTGCCCGGTGCGATCGCGCGCCGCGGCAGCTTCATCGGCCGCGACGTGGTGCTGATGCCCTCGTTCGTCAACATCGGAGCGCACATCGGCGCGGGCACCATGGTCGACACCTGGGCCACCGTCGGTTCGTGCGCGCAGGTCGGCAAGCACTGCCACATTTCCGGCGGCGCCGGCATCGGCGGCGTGCTGGAGCCGCTGCAGGCGGCACCCACGATCATCGAGGACCACTGCTTCATCGG
>JAAZHF010000220.1 GCA_012510865.1 Gammaproteobacteria bacterium | reverse complement strand
TCCTGGAGCCGGGGGCTTTCGCATTCCAGGAGGCACACAAGTGAAGATCTGCCTGCACTGTGAGCGACCGTTCGAGCGGAACCGCTTTGGCCCTGCGCCGAAGTACTGCTCAACCAGGTGTCGCAGTGCTGCGGCGCACCTGCGGGCGAAGCGCGATGGCCGCTACGAGCAGTGGAAGCGAAGGGCTGTCGAACGCGCGGCCACGGAACGCGCCCAGAACGCGAAGCCATGCCCGTACTGCGGCGACCTCATGCTCAACCCGAAGCGCGTGCAGTGCGGCAAACCGGACTGCAAGCGGCAGTATGACGCGGCGCGCATGCGTGAGTTCCTGGCCACGCCAGAGGGGCGCGCCTACCGGGCGTTGAGCCGGGCGCGTCGCCGGGCCGCCGAGATCGAGGGCGAGGACTTCGACCCGGTCGAGATCTTCGAGCGGGACGGGTGGCGA
Organism: Gammaproteobacteria bacterium; assembly: GCA_012510865.1. Taxonomy (GTDB): domain Bacteria; phylum Pseudomonadota; class Gammaproteobacteria; order Xanthomonadales; family Xanthomonadaceae; genus Luteimonas. The sequence goes on along the minus strand of JAAZHF010000220.1, from coordinate 2,198 downwards.
TGCGGGGTCTGCAAACGGCGGGTCGGCCGGACGTTGGAGCACCCGCACCCGCGTAGCGCGTCCCTGGACCACATCGTTCCGATCGTGGACGGCGGGGAGCACGTCCGCTCCAACGTCCAGTGCGCGCACCTGGAATGCAACCTGCGCAAGCGGCATCTTGGACCTGGCCAACTGATGTTGGTGGGCTGAGGGGAGGTGCCCGCATGGGAGGCATGGGGCCGCCGCCCGCTGAGAAGCGGCGCCGAGCGAATAAGGACACCTTCGCCGAGGGTGTGGTGACCGTCCCGGCCGACGCCGAGGCCGATGCGCCGGAGCTGCCGGGCTGGGAGAGCTACTCCACCGAGACGCTGCGCTGGTACAACACGTGGTGCCGGTCGCCGCAGGCGGCTTTGTTCACGGTGACGGACTGGCAGCGGCTCCACATGCTGGCGCCCCTGGTGCAGGAGTACTTCGCCAAGCCGTCCACGAAGCTGATGGCGGAGATCAGGCTGTCGGAGTCGCTGCTCGGCGCGACTCATCTGGACCGGCTGCGGGGCCGCATCAAGGTGGAGCCGCGGAAGCCTGCGTCGGGGACGCTGGCAGGTGTGGCGGACATGAACCAGGCCCGTCGGAAGCGGATGACGGATGCCTCGTGAGCTCGTTCGGGCGCTTGAGCACGACCGGGACCGGTCGCTGGGGCTGCTGGCGTGGGCGTGGGTCGAGTGGTTCTGTGTCCACGGCCCCGGCGACGTTCAGGGCGAGCCGGTTGAGCTCGATGGGGAGTTCGGCGGGTACATCGTCGACGTCTACGCGCTGCGCGAGGGGGACGGGCGCCGGATCTACGACTCGGCGGTGATCTCGCGGGCCAAGGGGCGCGCCAAAAGTGAGCTGGCGGGTTTCATCGCGCTGTTCGAGGCGCTCGGTCCGTGTCGTTTCGCGGGCTGGGCCGAGGGCGGCGAGGTGTACACCGACCCGTGGGGCTTGGGGTTTGAGTACGTGTACAAGCCGGGTGAGCCGATGGGCCGGCCGGTGACGTACCCGTTCGTCAGGTGCCTGGCGACTGAGGAAGAGCAGTCCGGGAACACCTACGACAATGTCTACTTCAATCTCACCGAGGGTCCGCTCGCGCAGGTGCCGGGCGTGGACGCTGGGCTGACGCGAACGTTCTTGCCGGATGGCGGGGAGATTCGCCCTTCAACTGCTTCGTCCAGCTCGAAGGACGGCGGGAAAGAGACTTTCACCGTCTTCGACGAGACCCATTTGTACGTCACCCGCGAGCTGCGCGAAATGTACAAGATGGTCGACCGGAATTGCCGGAAGCGGCGGGATGCGCAGCCGTGGGCGATGCAGACGACCACGATGTATCAGCCCGGCGACGGGAGCGTGGCGGAGAAGACCCACGAGCGCGCCAAGCTCATTGCCGAGGGTAAGTCGAGGGCGTCTCGGCTGCTGTATGACCATCGTGAGGCGCCGCCGAACGTGGATTTGACCGACCGTGAGCAGCTGCTTGCGGCGCTGCGTGAGGTGTACGGCCCGTTCGCCGACGTCCTGGACCTCGATGGGATCATCGAGAACGAGTTTTGGAATATCGAGAAGGACCCGGAGGAGTCGCGCCGGTACTTCTTCAACCAGCCGACGGCGGCTCGGGACGCGTGGGTGACCAAGCCGGAGTGGGCGGCGTGCGCGGACGCGACGAAGGTCGTGGCGGACGGCGACGCGGTCACGATGTTCTTCGACGGCTCGACCTCGGATGACGCTACGGGGCTGGTCGGGTGCGTGATGGAGACCGGGCACCTGTTCAAGATCGGGTGCTGGGAGAAGCCGCAGGGTCCGGCGGGCAAGGACTGGAGGGTCGACCGGGCCGACGTCGACCGGGTCGTCCGGGCCGCGTTCGACCGCTGGGACGTGGTGGCGTTCTTCGCTGACGTGAAGGACTTTGAGAGTTACGTCGACCAGTGGGCGCACGACTTCGGCAGGGGCCTGGTGGTCGATGCGACGGCCGGGAAGTACCGGCACGCGGTGGCGTGGGACATGCGGGGCCGGACCAAGGAGTTCACCGAGGCGACCGAGCGGATGCTGGTCGACATCCGGGCCGGTGACCTGACCCATGACGGCGACAGTCAGCTCACGCGGCATGTGCTGAACGCCCGGCGGCGCCCGAATCAGTACGGGGTGGCGATCTCGAAGGCGGGCCGGGAGTCGCCGCACAAGATCGACCT